>JBFHGF010000058.1:0-11378 GCA_041583335.1 Bacteriovoracaceae bacterium | reverse complement strand
TTTTATCTCGCTCATCCCGTATTATGGATGCTGGTGGATTTAACCTGGCACAACGAAGTGCTTGGGAGAGGATGTTTGAGAGCATTATGAAGGTCCTCTAAACTGAGTAAATAGCTTACACGGATGAAGATTAAATTTCTTATTTCCTTGAAAATCAAAAAAACAAGTTAACTTCCACCTAAATTCGCATAGGGCGATGGCCAGAGAAATAGGATTAAATATGAGTGAAGTAAAAAAAGGAAACTGCCACTGTGGAGCGGTTGAGTTCGAGGTTGAATTTGAAAATGGTATTAGTGAAGTTAAACGCTGTAACTGTTCACTTTGTCGCAGAAAAGGTGCGCTTATGGCCATTGTTTCCCGTGATAAAGTTAAAATAACTAAGGGCGAGGAGAACCTAAGCCTCTATCAGTGGAATACAAAAATTGCTAAACACTACTTTTGCAAAACGTGCGGTATATATACCCATCATCAAAGAAGAGGAGATCCTTCACAGCTTGGTGTAAATGTGGGTTGTTTTGATGATGTTGATCCCTTTGCCTTTGATGATTTTTCACTTGTGGATGGGAAGTCTTTATAAAGGTTAACTCCTGTAATTCGCTATTGAGTGCTGGAAGAACTTGACCATAAAGAATTGGTATTGAACTTGATTTTCATCCCGAAAAGGGAGCGCGCACCTTTCGGATAGTAAAAGTAGAATTCTATGCTTACAATATTTGTATGCTTTTAAAGTTATCCGCCTTCTTATTTTTCTTTCTTATGGTTATACCGAGTTCTTGGGCCTATCTCAGTTATGGAGATGGGAGTGAGACTTGTAATTGGACGTCAGACAAAGAGCTGGATAAGGCGATTTGGAATTGTGCTTCTTTGACGATTGGAACCAATATCAACATTACAGTTAAGAATACGGTGACGGAACCCATTCAAATTCGAGTGCAAGGGGAAACCATTATTGCGGGAGATATTGTTGTCTCTGCAACAGCAGCAGATCCTGGTCCAGGGGGCAGTGTTGGTGGCTCTTGTACTCCCAATGCTCTTTGTGATTTACAAGATGCTTCGGGGAGTGGAAAAGGATTTGGTGGCGGTCGCGGTGGAGGACTTGCTGGAATTGTCGCTAGTGGCGGTGGCGGTGGCGGCGCTGGTTTTTCTGTTGCGGGAACCGATGGCGTTGCCGGCTCATCGGGGGGAGGACTACCTGGTGCCCTAGGAAATGGGGGAAGCTCTTATACTAGTCTGAACTTAATTAGCACGACCTTGGTCGGAGGATCTGGCGGTGGTGCCGGTGGCTCTGGAGATGATGGAAATGGTAATTTTGGCAGCGGTGGCAATGGTGGTAACGGCTCAGGTTCAATTGCCATTATTTCAAAAGGTAATATAACTCTAACTGCTGATGCTTCTATTTCAGCGACAGGAATATCGGGAACCGATGGGGGCTCCCATATCAGTGGGGCGTTGGGAGGCAATGGCGGAGCCGGATCTGGTGGGGCCATCTACCTCGTTACTGCCGGTACCTTAACGGCCAATGCCGGAGTCACCATTGATATTAGCGGAGGCGCGGCCAATACTAATGGGGCAAACCCCAATGGTGGAACTGGTTCAGATGGAATCTTTAGGGTTGATACATCAGATGGAACTTATTCAGGTAACTTCGGGGCCACTTCTCCGGGATTGACAGGGACAACTTCTAGCTCAATCACAGATCCCAATGCACCATCAACTGATACCAGTGGAACACAAGAGCTGAGTTATGATTCTGATATCTCTGCGAGCTGTAGTTACAGAACCGATGAGAAGGTGAAGATTGAGCAACTGATGATGAGTTTAATTTTGGGGATCGCCATTTCTCTATTCTTATTTAAGGGTAATAAACTCGCTAGGTAGTTCATCATCACCAATATTATCAGTATGCCCAAGACCGAGTTCTCCGTTTACATTGTAGCCCCAACAAATAACCTTTCCTGCGGATTTTTCAAGAGCACAAGTATGGTTAACACCGCCATTGATTTGAGTGAATTCGGCATTTTCAATATTAACGAGGGAGTTCGATAGGGTCGCAACCTCATCATCCCCAATGCTTTGAGTATCGCCGTGACCGATGGCCCCAACGCTTCCCGATCCCCAGCAATAGACTTTGCTATCGACCCCAAGAGAGCAGGTATGGCTATTACCTGTTGCTACAGACTTCATAGGAAGCTCGTTACTCAGGGCAACGGGATCAATACCTGCCACATTCTCATTATCACCAATGGTATCAATCGTTCCTAGACCAAGTTGACCTAGTCCATTGTAACCCCAACAGTGAATTTTCTGTCCTTCTGTAATAGCACAAGTGTGTAAGTAGCCAGTGGCCAGCTTGAGAACTTTTGTGGCAAAGCTTAGAGACGGTAGATTTTCAACCGTTTCATTATCACCCAAGTTATTAGTATGGCCGTAGCCGAGCTGGCCGAAAGCATTATTACCCCAACACTTTACATCTCCATTAACGAGAGCGGCGCATGTGTGATTGGAGATCGTAGAAATATCCATTTGAAGAACGTCGGCGCCGATTGGTGTATAGGCAAATTGGTCAGCGCTTTCATTGTCTCCAATATTATTGGTATGACCAAGACCTAGTTGACCGAGAGAGTTTTCACCCCAACACTTAACTTGGTAATTCTCTAGAAGAGCGCAGTTGTAGTTGGTTCCTGAATAGATGCGAATGGCCTTTGCTCCAAGGTCAAGTTTTGTGGCCGCAGAGAGATCTTCATCATCACCAATTGCGTCAGTGTGACCAAGGCCCAGTTGACCAGCTTGGTTCGCCCCCCAACAGAGAACCTTACCTGATTCTAAAACAGCACAAGAGTGGAAAAGACCTGAAGAGAGGTCAATGACCTTTTCGTCTATGGCGAGAAAATCCTCAGAGAGAATAGACTCATCATCACCAATATTTTCGGTGTGACCAATTCCGAGCTGGCCTTGAGTGTTTTGACCAAAGCAGCGGACATTACCTTCTTTATAGAGTACACAAGTGTGAAATCCTCCGGTGATCACTTGGATCGCCGTTAAAGGGTCTTCTTTCTTTTGGCAGTATTCAATACGGGCCACACTGAGTGGATCTCTCTCATTGACCAGTTGAACTTGGTTCATATCGGAAGAGTAGGTGAAATCGACGTCACTTCCATCTACGGTAACTTTAATCGTCGATTGATCAATATTAGAGGATTTTAGGTTGAATTCATTTTCAGGGTCGATTGAGGCCATCGCCATGCGACCCAGTCTTTGAAGACCATCACCATAACTTCCTGTTGCAAGATCAATATTGATCCCCCCAGCAAGCTCTACAATCTCTTTATATCCATACCCGACTTCATTCTCACCATTGATGGGCATGGTATCGTTATTATTATAGATGACTCCACCGAGAACGAGAGGACGACTTCCTTGGACTTCTTTAATTTTGGCCAAGACGATTTCAGGCGTAATATTCAGTTCACCATCATCACCATAGCAGAATGCGGCCTTGGCCTTAGGCTCTTTCTTTTGCTTATCAAGAACTGGGGTGATGTGATCAGGGTACTCAAAACAAATATCTTGTTCATCCGCAATAAAGACAACGAGGAGGGCCGCATCTTCGCGAAACATTCCTTGATCTTTGAGTTCGACAAGATTGTTGGATAGGGCATTATTTAAAGAGTAGAGGCCCATCTCTCCACCGTCTGAGTTACCATCTCCTGCGGGAGATTTTAACTTCTTATAAAGACCATCAATCGTTTGTTGGGTTGTCAATTGAGCGGAGTCAAGAACGAGGGGCTCATCGTCTCTTTGAAAGAGCTTTCCACTCTTCGGTGACTTTCCACTGTGGGCGAGGATCACACCCACTCTATAGTCGATCTCACTAGGAATAGCATTGAGAAAGAAATCAAATCCATTTGCGATATCGCCTCGCTCTTCTTTCAAAGAAACAGAAGTATCGGGCACGATCACAATATCGAGTTTCCTTGTGATACTTGCTTCATCGGGTGCGTATTGGTCTACATAACAAAGACCGTTTTGGGTTGAACCCGATGTCTGCACTTCCGGCACAAAAGCATCATCTAAAGATTCTGATACTTCAGATCCTGAGTCGCTATTGCAACTTGCGAGCACGCCAAGAAGGATGAATAGAAGAAAGTTATTCTTTTTCATAAATCTCATTATCAAGGAGGAACAGCTTTGCTCCAAAAAATGAAGGGGAGTGAATTTGTTAGTTAAGAGTTTGAAATAATTGAATTTTTAATCAGGGAATCTTGTTGAGGAAGAAGTAAGGGGGAGGACCTAGAACTGGTAGAGAAGACCAGTAAGTGCTTGATATAATTGGGATTCTATGTCTCGATCACCCTCTTCAAATTGAGTTAGTTCACCAAGTAAAGAAATCATCACAATATAATTCTCAAACCAGTGATAACGGGTATTTAGCCCAAATTGAAGCTGTTGATAAGTGAGCTTGTGAAGCTGGAAAAATGGAGAAAAAGTCAGGTTTTCGCCCACTTTTTGGGTATAGGCAAGGCCAAGTGTCAGAGCAAAATTAAAGGAGTTCTTCTCAAAAATAATCTGATTTGTACCCTGTTGGTAGAGGGATAAATCGAGGGCCTCGAGACCAAAGGAGAGGTCAAAAGAATGAATGGATTTGCTGGCCGCTATTTGAATTTGGCGCTGGTGAAATTGCTCGTCATTGAAGACTTTTCCGTAGCGGGATTTGTAGTTCAAAAGCAGATCATAGCTTGATTTAAAAATGTCGAATGTCTTGAAGTTTAGAGCATGACCCGAAATATTAGCTCCAGAGATAGTGACATCATGGGTGTTATTTTCAAGCTCTTGGGTGAAGTCAACCAGGGAAAAAGAGTAGAAGAGTCCTACCTCATAATGAGGCTTTGTTATCACGGGGACTAGAGGGGTGACGAGTTTGGGTTCTGGACGGGCCATGGGTTTGGGCTTCGGCTTCTGCGCCACCTTCGTTTTTTTCTTTTTACTTCTGTTTTCCAAGGGATTGATTTTAATTACTTTAATTTTGATCTGTGCATAGGGAGAGTAGGGAGAGAAGCGATCCCAGAAGTCTTTGTAACGCACTCGATAGTAGTAATTCCTTTGCTTAGGAGGAGTCCAGTTAATCTTCTCACTTTGCGAAGTTAGAGTTGAGATGACTTTCTTTGCTTTCAAGTTATTTATGATCTCTATTTCGTACTCTTTGGCATCTTCAATCTTTTCCCAAGTAATCTCGACTTCATCTGCTTGTGCGGCATGGGCACTTGAAATGAAGAAGTCGAGAACTTTAATAAGTAGAGAAGTGCGCTTCTTGATCGTTTTGATGATCGTCTTCACCTTTGGAGCGCGGGTGGGGGGTGGTGAGGGAATAATGAGCATTTTCTTGAGTTCAATATTTCCCTTATTATCTAGAACCTTCCAATAGTAGAACCCTGGTGTTGTGGCCTTGAAGCTCATCGTAGGAGAGGTGATCTTTTGCTGTAAGAGAATCTCTTTAAAGTCTTTTGTTTTGGAGAGGATAAACTCTGGCTTCTCCTGTGATTCTTGGAGGTCAAACTCAATATTGACCAATTGATTGGGCCTTCTAATCTCAACGGTATTGAATGATTTAATTTCTTTAAGTTGAGAAATATAGAATTCATTCTCTATCGAATAGTCCGATTGCTTAAGGTCGTCGTCAAGTTTTACGCGCCAAAAGTAGGTTCCCGACTCTTTTAAGGTAACTTCTTCTTTAGTGCCCTCTTTGACGATATTGGAGTAGATGATTTGATGTTCTTTGTTGAGGAGTTCAAAGAGTATCGCCGTATCAGACTTCCATTGGAAGAGGACCTTCCCGTCTTTGATTTGTAGTGAAGAGTGCATCGGAGGCGTGATCAGCTGTGGCGCAGGCAAGAGCTTTATCAAGGTGAAGTCTTGGAGGATGATAGGCTTAGGCTCGTCTTTGTAGATTACGCCCCATTTATAGTGGCCTGCCCTTAAGTTAATGGTCTCGCCAGGGGGAAGGGTAAACACGCGATCTTCTCTTTCAATATAAATCTGCTTGATTGTTTGGGAGGACTTATATGCAAATGCTAACTCTTGCTTCTTTTCGAGGATAATCCGATCTTTAGGAGAGATGAGTTGAGTGGCGATCTCTGTGACTTCGACCTTCTTGTTTTTTATCTGAGTAGAGGTTCCGGCCTTGAGCTTTAGGTCTTTCTTGGTGGTAACTAACTTCACTTCCCCAGACTTAACATTGAAGGTACTTTGGTTTAGTCCCTTTTGAATGGAGAGGGAGGAGTCTTTATTGGCCTTGAGCTTATATTGGTTATTTCCCAATTGAATAGTGAGGTCGGGTTGGTTGGCCTTGATATCAATTTCAATCTTTCCGTCTTGGACAATAACCGTGTCTGCTGTTTTTATTCTTATGAGCGACTGACTATCGACAGTAATTTCTTGTTCATTCTTTAAGGCAATCGTTGCTTTTGATTTTTCGTGAGTGAAAATGGAATCATCTTCACTTACTAAGTTTTCGTTGTTGGGGCTTAAGAAATTCCAAGCGATACTGTCGGCGCGTTTATGCTGAACAATTTTTTGATAATGAGAAATCCTACCAACCAAATCACTCAAGTTAATGCGATCTTTCGAGTGTTGTAAAAAAAGCTTATTAAAGGAAAAATAGAAGAGACCCAAGGCTAAAAAGACCAGAAGTGTATTGAAAATCTTTGTTAAGGTGTGGGTTCTCATGTTTAATATAAGTATATGTTATGTCTAAGATTTTGAGTAGTCATGGAAACTGAAATAAAAAGTAAAATCAGAAAAATTCTTTTACCTATTAATATCAAATTATCGGTTATTGTTTTACTGGTCACGGGGCTATCGCTCTTCGCCTATGTCTACTTGGCGGTGGATATGTTCAAGACCGATAAAGTCGCTTACGTCTTTGAATCGGTTGAAGCGCAGAATGAACAGATTGCGCAAGGGATTCAAAAAGAGCTCAATCATCTTGACCTAATTCATCAAATATTTCCTGAGGCGAGTAAAGTAAGTACGCTCACGCGAAAAATCCTTGAATCAAATCCTCAAGTTCTTGGTTACTATGAATTCATCAATGGAAAACTCGATCGTAAGATTATTCGTAAAGAGATGAGTGAATTTGATGCTGAGGAATTGCTCACTCACTCCGAAAAAAGTGAGTACTTTGTAAAAGGAACTTACTTGGTTCACCACTTGGGCAATGGGGGATTGCAATCATTCTTGGTGAGTGATCTAAAGAGTATTAAAAATAATATCCCTGAATCGAAACTTTATACTTACTACTTCAAAATGGGAGGGGAGTATATTGGAGACACTCTACTTCTTGATACGGGGATGGATCTTTCGCAGTACTTCCACCAAACTACTGTTCTTGATCTTGGTGAGAAGACAATCATTTCAGTGAAACCTCTCTTGGATAAGAGCATTATCTTTATGACGGCCGTTGGTTACAACAAGGCCTTAAGTGCAGCTTCTCAGCTTCAAAAGAAGTCTGTCTACTTTGCAGGTCTAGTTGCTGCCTTTGTCATTATTGTGATTCTCATTCTTTCAGGCTTCTTCACTCGACCCATTAAGAAATTATATGCGGCTTCGGTGGAACTTTCTAAGGCCAATTTCTCCTTTCGTGTAAAGCTTAGAGAAAAAGATGAAATTGGTGCGTTGGGAGACTCCTTCAATTATATGGCCTCTGAGATTGAAAAATATATGGAAGAGATGAAAGAGAAGACTCGTCTCGAAAATGAATTGCAAACAGCGAAGTTGGTTCAGAAGTCTTTCTTTCCCACAAACTCACTCCATTCGGATCGATTGAAATTAGATGCATTCTATCAACCTGCATCTGAGTGTGGTGGTGATTGGTGGGGACACCTTAAATTCAATAACACCGAGATGGTGATATTGATTGATGTTACGGGGCACGGGACAGCGGCCGCTCTTATGACGGGAGTGATTCATAACTCTTTAACGGCCTTAAAATTTCTTTGTGAAAAAGATCCCAGTTATACCCAAGATCCTGCTAAGATTATGAACTTTTTAAATCACTCTTTTTGTGCTGTGAATATCAATTTAAATGCCACGGCCTTTGTCATGATCGTAAAGGAAAATGCTCTGAGCTACTGTAATGCTTCTCATAACCCTCCTTTTTATATTCCCGTTAAAGAGGGAGGAGATTATTCCAAACAAGACTTCATCCCTTTAATGGGAGAGAGTGGAGCAAGACTTGGGGAGAGCACGGATAGTCAATATACGGCCAATGAGCAGACCTTTAAGCAGAGGGATCATTTGATTCTCTATACCGATGGTATTTTAGAGGCCCAAAACGCAGATCAAAAAATGTATGGAAATAGAAATTTTATAAAGTCGTTTTCAAATAACTTAAAGCTTACGAATAGGGAATGCCTTGAATCCTCGATTGCTGACTTTGAGGGGTTTCTTGGAGAAAGTCTACCGGATGATGATATTACTTTAATAAAAATGGAACTTTGATTTGAATATTTACCTCTTTGAAATTTCAGACCCACAGTTAATCAATGAGAAAGTAGCAGCGTTGGGCCACAATCTTTGTGATGATATGGGTGCAGCTCAGGCCATCGTCTACGCTCATGACATTCAAGACCTACTTGTAAGTGAAACTGATTATCAAAAGGCCCAGTATATTGTTTCGGCCAAAGAGTTCACGAAAAAGGAAGATCCTTTCTCTCCCTATAAAGTTAATCGTGAGGCCAATTTTACGGCCACATTTGAAAGTGAATCCATTACTGATGTAACCAGAATCTTAGAAGAAGGGGTTGAGTCTGTCTTTGATGGTAATTCCTTTTCAGACCTCAATCGCTACTTAAAGCTTATCTCACTTGAGTTGGTTCAAAATGCTCTAATTTATGGTCGCTCTCAATCAGAGCAGATGAGTGTTGATTATGAAATCGTAAGAGGTGAAGAGAGTTACTCAATTACTGTCCGCGATCAATATGGAGTGCTAGATAGAGAAAGGTTCTTTACGAGTATGTGTAGGGCCTACAAAGAGAGGACCTATGAGACAAAGAGTAGCGGTGCAGGTCTCGGTCTATCAATGATTCTCTCGGCCTCTGATGAATTAAGTATCACTAGAAAACAGGGGGAATTTACTCAAATTCGTAGTATAATCAGCAAATATAAACGGCTTAAAGAATATAAGAATAAAAAAACCAATCTTTCTTTTATGGAGGAGTTTTGAACTCAAGTTTAACGTTTGAAAAAGAAGAATTCCCTGATTACGTTATATTTAATATCAGCGGGCAAATTGATGAAGATGCAGACTTGGGAAGCATGACTGTTGATGGGAAAACAAAAGTTATTTTCAATCTAAATGACGTGACCATGATCAATTCTTGTGGAATTCGTGACTGGGTTGAATTTCAAAAAAATATCGATGATGCCACAGAAATTGTTTATCGCAATTGTCCTCAAGTTATTATCGAGCAACTCAATATTATAAAAGGCTTCATTAAAAGTGGTGGAGTGGTCGAATCCTTCTATGCTCCTTATTACGATGAAAAAAATGATAAAGAGATTAAAATTCTCCTTACTCCATCAGAAGTTGTAGATGGCAAGGCCCCCGTAAAGAAGAATGAAGATGGAGAAGAGTTAGATTTTGATGAAATTGAACTTCAATACTTTAACTTCTTAAAGAAATAATATGAAAGATTTTAGTTTCTACGATCAGCTATTAACTCCCATACTCGTACTCGATAGTGCTAATGAAATTATCTATTATAACTTCATTTGCTCTACCTTATTTCATAGCTCTCCACGAAAACTAAAGAAAATAACTGCGCTCAATGAGTTATTTCTAAACGCCAATTATGATTTTGAAGAGATTATTGCAGAAGTTAAGAAGACCAAATCTTTTTCTCTAACGCCAGAAGTAACTTTTTTAAATCCAAATCAAGATAGAGTGACTCTCATTGGAAAGCTCATTCCCGATGGTGAATATATCGTGATGAGTTTTCTTGATTTCTCTATTGAGAAGCGCTTGCATGAAAAATATAAAGAGCAAATGCAAGAGCTCAAGGAAACTCATGGTCAGATTGTTAAGGCCGATAAGCTGACCGCTTTAGGGGAGATTATCTCAGGCATTAGCCATGAAATCAGTACTCCCTTGATGATTGTGGATAATCGCTTAGAACTCCTTTATCAGGCCCTTCATGACAATTCCTTGTCGGAGAGCCAGAAGCTGGCCGATAAAATCAAAGTAGAATTTGATCGTATCGTTAAGATCTTTGGCGGGATGAAGTCCATTGTTAAGAATCAGGAAGATCGTTTTGAGTTCGTAGATTTGAACTCATTACTTTCCGATGTCGTGACTTTCTTTGATGATCTCAATATCCAGCGCAATATAGCGATTGAAGTAAAGGTCAGTGGCACGCATTGGGTTATGGCCAATAAAATTAAACTCCAGCAAGTACTCATTAACTTGGTGAAAAACTCATTTGATGCTTTGAACTCACAAAAGAATAACCCTAAGGTTATTTTGGAAGTCAGTAAGAATGAAAATGAGCAAATTGAAAGTATAAAAGTCATCGATAATGGTGAGGGAATTGCCCAAGAGCATAGAGACTCAATATTTGAAATGTTCTTTACCTCCAAAAGTGTAGGTGAGGGAACGGGACTTGGGCTTTCTATTTCAAAAAAGATTGTCGAATCATTCTCGGGAACTATTCAACTTAATGATCGCACTGAAGGATGTGAGTTTGAAATTAAGCTTCCGACTATTGAGTTGGGAAGTTTTACTTTGACCAATAAATACCTTACTGGTGAATCGAATGTCGAAAATGACAATATATTATTTATTGGTGATGATATCGAACAGATGAATGCTATCTACGATCTCCTTGTCGATCAGAGCTATATCATCATTGTATCCCATAATGTTGATGAATTAGATGAGATGCTTGAGTTCTTACTTGTTGATCAGGTGGTTAAGTTGAAGTCATGTACGATCGAAGATTTTGATGGAGAAGTCTTCGATCTGGTAGGGCAAACAAAAGAAGAACAGTTAAAGTTTGTGGAGAGTAGTTTTGTCAAACGTTAGCAAAGGTTTTGATATTCTCATCATCGAAGATGAAAGAGAAATCGCTGACATTATTAAAGCATATTTACAGATCTATGCACCTTTTCATAGAGTTGTCATCGCTGAGAATTCTCTTCAGGCCAATCAGAAAATTATTAATCAAAACTTTGATCTTATTGTAACTGATATGAATCTTGGCTCACGCTCTGCGATTGATTTTATCAAGAGGATGAGAGAGCATCCAAAGTATTATAAAATTAAATTTATGGTAGTTTCTGGTTGTCTGACTCAAGATGACACTTTGGCCCTCATGAGGTTGGGG
>JBFHGF010000057.1:0-11647 GCA_041583335.1 Bacteriovoracaceae bacterium | reverse complement strand
GGATGCCAACTTCATCCCACAGCACCGTCTCTAGTCCGGCCTCTTCCCATTTATCAAATTCCTCTTTAATTGAATCAAAGTCATCACCTTTCAAATTATGGGGGGCGATAAAAACCAACACCTGCTTTTCTTTAATGGCCGCGACAAAGTCCTCACTAAAGAGAGCTTGTTCATGAGACCAAAAATTCCCCAGTATAATTCGTTTTTCAAACGGATACTCTCCAAGGAGTTGCTCGATAGAATCTTCAAAGTGAGAGGCCTTTATATGGGGTAAATTCTTTTGACGATCAATAATTTGATCGTGGCGAAAATCATAACTCTCCAGCGCCACAGAGCTATCAATCCCATCCACTCCTTTAAATAGGCCATGGAAGGTCTCGGCATCTTTATCCGTAGCGGCCACAATATGATCAAAGTAACCATAGCGATTCTTGGTAACCATTCGCTTGACCACATTACGTTTAAGCTTATAGGCCTTACTCTCCAAAGTGGCCGAAAGTAAAACAAAATGCTCGGCCCTTAGACCTTTCCACATCAACTCGGGAAAGAAATCGTAGCGCACCATAAAGAAAAGCTTAGGACTCGCGTAAGAGAGGATACTCCTCTTGCCCCAGGGATTAATCGCCAAAAGAGACAGAGAAAAAGCATGAATTCTGCCAAGGTACTCATTTTGCCCCGCCAGCTTCTCCACCTTATTCTTAAGAGAGGGTGAGGTGAACCAGATAGTCATATTTAAGGAAGTGTGCTGCAAAAAGTGTTTAGCAATGGGCCAGATCTGCTCCCACTCCCCTTCACTACTCACATGGAACCATAAATCAGAACTCACCAGTTCTCTATCCTTAACCCCAAACTTCTTTTCGAAGGCCATCCTTTCTCTAAGTTTTGGAGAAAGAAGCGCCAAGGGAACAATGAAGAGATTGCCCAAGGTATAGCGTAAAAACAATAAGATAAAGCTGATCATAACTTCTTAGAGTAATATGTCTGATTTTTCTTGGCCACCCATTTAACAATAAGCACGCTTTCTTAAAAGGAAGTCGAGAGAAAGAACTAACTGTCTGAAATTACGATAGGCAAATTTTAACCCTTTAGTGGCAAAAACCCATAAAAGTGAAGAAATAGGCCCCTTAGTCCGAAAAAACATAAAACTGGACCTCCTTATTAAGGACTTAATATGAAGACAGATCCTGAAATTTTGAAACTAAAGGCCAAGCTTGAAAAAGTTAAAGCACCCGATAACTGGAGCGAAATCACTGGTCCTTTCTTTCACCTTAAATTACCAGGAACTCCTGCTTCAGGGCCATACCTTGCAGGAGGACTAAAGAGTTTAGTCGAAGAGGAAGCCTTTCCCGAAGAAACCGTTATTCGTGATGCTAAAAATATTGGTGACTGGCTCAGTGTCTATGCCCACCCCGCCTTTCAAAGAAGAAGGCCACAAATCGTGGGGGAAGAAGAAAATATCCCCCATGATAAGAACGCCTATATTCTTGTCGATGGCCAAAAGCATGGACCACTGGCTTCAGAAGAAATCAAAACATTACTCAAACAAAAAGAAATTATCCTCACCGATCAAGTTAGTTTCGATGAGGGACATACCTGGCGCAAACTCTATGAGTATCAAGAATTTGATCGCCGCGATCTCGAACAAGGTCACCTGCCAAGCATTCCCGGTTGGGATGTCTTCAAAGGTTCTAATGATGAGATCAATGATCAACTCACACACGAACAAGAAAAAGAGCGTCAACTCAATGCCTTTGCTGGTCTTGCTTTCATTGAAAATGTTCAGGCCGGACGTGCCCATGACCATAGCGACAATCCCACTGAGCAACATGAAATTGAAGAGCACGAAACAGAGATGCAATACTCCTCTGAAGGCGGTGCCGATATTGTCGAATTTAAGCAAAGAAATTCCGAACACTCCGCTACGACTGCACACAAAGGTCAAAATAGTGAAGAACCTGAAGACAAGAAATGGACCAAGAACTTGGCCTATGTGGTGGCCATTTGCCTCATGCTCGGTGCTTCCAGTTATATGCTCTTTAGCGATCCCCTTACGGGAGTAAACCTTCTTTCCAATCGTAAACAAGCGGCAAATAAGCTCATCAAAAGGGGAACTCCAACCAAGGGGAGAATCCCTGTTGCCCAACAGGAAGTGGTCGAAAGGGCCCAAGAACAAGAGAAGAAATATCAGGCCAGTCGCGTGAATAGAATCAGGAAAGCTCCAACCAGAAGACCGGCGAGCATTACCGATACCGATAGTTTTCAACAGGCGCGCCAAATGAAAGATCGTCCTTTTAGAGATGGGGAAGATCCCTATCAAGAAGAACCTTATGATGACTATGCCTACGACGACGGATCAACTCCTGTAACCCAAGATCGCGTAAGAAAGAGATTGGATAAGAGGACCATTGATTCAGAAAATCAATTCTATGATGAAGGCCAACAAGAAGAATTCGCTGAATCTGATATCGACAATGTTGAAGGTGTTTGGGGAGATGGAGGCGAAAGGGCTCCGGCCAATGAAGACGAAGGCTACGCAGAAGAATATAACGACGCTCAAGACTATCGAGAAGAAGCACCTCCCGCCCAAGAATTAGAGCCGGCCTACCAAGAAGAAGAATCTTATCGCGATGAACCCATCCAGGATACTCAAATGGAAAACAATAGAGAAGAGAGCTATCAAGAAGAGGCCTTCACCGAAGAGCCAGCCTATGATGACGCAGGTATGGGAGACTACTAAGAGCTCCCAAGGCCAATTGCAGCATAAAAGGGGGCCAAATCCCCCCTAAAAAAAGGTTCATTTTGCATAATTAAAAGTCTAGAATACCTCCATGGATATTAAAGAACTTGCCTCAAATTTTAGACCCCCTGCATTCCCTGGCTCCTATTTCTTCTCATTCGAAGGAATTGAAGGTGCGGGAAAATCAACTCAAATCGTAAAGCTTCAAGAGTATTTAGAGAATAAGAACTTTCGGGTACTCGTGCTCAGAGAACCGGGTGGAACCGTATTTGGGGAGAAACTAAGGCAGGCCATTTTAAATTCCCAGGCCCCTATCCATCCAGTGGCCGAATTGCACCTCTTTGCCTCTTCTCGCGCTCAACTTCTGCAAGAAGTAACGCTAAAAGAGTTGGCCGTCCCCAATACCGTTATCATCTATGATCGCTATATTGACTCAACCCTGGCCTATCAAGGTGTTGCTCGTTCTCTAGGGATTGAAACTGTGCTGCAAAGCCACTTGAGCTTCCCTCTTACCCTAACCCCACACCTAACTTTCTATCTTAGAATTCCGGCCGATCTTTCTCACTCACGCCAGAAAATGAGAAATGCTCCTAAGGATTATTTTGAAAAACAAGGGCAAGGCTTCTACGATAAATTGGTTGAGGGCTACGATCGCGCCGCGCAAATTTTCTCAGAGCGCATCAAGATCATCAACGGCAACCAAGACCTCGACCGAGTTCATCAAGATATTGTGGCCCAAGTAGAAACACTCCTTACCCAGGCCCAAGAAAAGAGCGAGCTCTAAACTAAACTCATACTAAGAAGTCATGGACAAAAGCGCTGAAAATCTCCTTCTCAAGCTCTATCAAAAGAAGAGACTTGCCCCCTTCTATATTATTAGAGGGCCGATATCTTCTACGATTTGTCCACTGCTTGAGTGGTCCCAACATTTTGCCCAAGAACTTCTCTCTCAGCACAAAGGCATCTCTTCAACACAGGCCCAAGAGCTCATTCACATGGGCCATCGTGACCTCCTATTTATTACAAAAGACAATAGCGATAGTGAAGATAAAGCGGCAGATCAAGACCAGAAGGCCTACAAAATTGATGATCCCCATATGCGGGAGTACTTCAAGGCCGTTCAATATGGCCCAATAGAACTTGATCAGAAATTTATTTTTATCGATAAGGGACAACTTATTAGTGACTACTTTGCAAATAAGTGGCTTAAGACTTTAGAAGAGCCGGCCCCCCATGTGACCACCCTCTTCCTCGTTGAAACCCAAAGTCCGCTACTGAACACCATTGAATCGCGGGCCATTACATTGCGTGTGCAACAAAAAGATGCGAAGAATTTCTATCATTGTCCAAAAGAACATGAAGACTTTCCCGACTTCTTACAATCAAGGGCAAAGGACTGGGATTTACCAAAAGGCGCTCAAGACAAGCTCAATAAATTTTGCCAGCACCCCACCCAATACCATCACCTCTTGGACGCAATCCGCGAAACGGCCTCTTTGAAGTCGCTGCTCTACCAGGTGATGAACGACTACATGCTCGCCCCCAACCATAGCTTATTTGCGCAACAGCACTGGCTTAATGAGATCCAATGGTTTCAACAGGCCGATCGCTTTAATAACTCACCAGCAGAGCGCTTCTACGGTCTTATGACCTGCGTAATGGAATCTACCGCTCACAAAGTAAATAGTTGATTATTCCTTTAATCTTGGCCTTTATATGGTGCGCTTGACCTAGACAGTCAAACATCTTTTCGTCACAATAAAGGGGATAATAAGTATCGTCGCAAAAGATGAATTGCGTTTAAATATTAATATAAAAGAGCTAACCCCCATATGAAATCAAATGAATCCCAACTTTCCGACCTCCCCGTCGAGAGCGTAACTTTAGAAGAAGAAAGTAATGCTCCAACTCCTGTTGATGAACAAGAGTCTCCACTCGAACAATACAGTGAAGAGAGCAATCAAAATGAAGGCGACGACGAGCGCGGAACACGCTGGAAAGAAGGCGATGATATCACCTTCGTACGGGTAAGGTTTCCAGGAAACTCCCGAAGCTTTGCCTTCCTCCAAGGAAAGAGAACCTATGCTTATGGCCAAAAAGTGGTGGCCATGAGTGATCGCGGAATGGATGTAGGCTATATCAACAGTTTTCCCTACACCGTTAAATTTAAAAAAGATATGCTCCCCATTCGCTCAATCTCAAAGGGCGCTGAACTCGAAGATATCGAGGCCATGCGTGGAAATATTGACGAACAAAAAAGAGCAGAGAGAAAGGCCGTAACCATCATTGAAAAGCTGGGCCTTGATATGCAAATCACCCACGTTGAAATCATCCAATTTGGAAAGAAGATGGTTTTCTACTTCACTGCTCCCTCACGCGTAGATTTTCGCGAATTGGTAAAGCAATTGGTGGGAGAGCTCAAAATGAGAATTGAGCTGCGCCAAATTAGTGTTCGCGATCGTGCTGCGGCCCTAGGCTCTATTGGCTCTTGCGGTTTGGCCACCTGTTGCTCAACCTTCCTAAAGAACTATGGCAACGTAACCATTAAAATGGCAAAGAATCAGAACTTGGCCCTCATCCCTTCTAAGATTAACGGAGTATGTGGCCAGATTAAGTGCTGTATTAAATACGAAGATAATGTCTATACCGATAAGAGGAAAACCCTACCTAAAGAAGGGGTATTTCTTAAAGCGAAGAATGGAGATATAGGAAAGGTTACGAAGCTCCATATATTAGTAGAACAATTTGATATGATCACGGAAAAGGGTCAAATCAGACGTTATGCTCGCAATCAATTCTCCAATGGTAAGCCCCTTGGAAAAGATTATAAATTCCCAGAGAGCTTTAAACATGTGGTAAATGAAACTTCTACAGTCATTGGACTAAGTGAAGTTGAAGCCGAAATGTCCGGTCAATTTCTCGGTGGCATGAGTGATGATGAAAAGGCCATGGCAAATATTAAGGCCATAAAAAATGATGACCATATCATCAAACGTGAAGACTCAAATTCTGAAGGCAATGAGCAAGAAGTCGATCCCATAGATTCTAGCGACGATCAAGACTCTACTCATCCTGATCGTGATGACCAAGAGAAGAAAACGCAACGCAGATCAAACTCAAGAAACTCTAATAATAGAAGAGGTAATCGCAACTCTAAGAACCGTGGACGCTCCAATCAAGCAGAGGGCCCCAAGGGCGAGGAAAAGAGCGAAGGCAATAGTGACACCCAAAAGAAGTCGCGCAATAACAAACGCCGCCGCAGACGTCCCCATAATAAAAAGCCAAATGGTGAAGGTGGCCAAGGTGGTAACTCTAGGCCATCAAGCGATTCCTAGTCTAAAGAAACCAGAAGCACGATAAGGCCTCTCTATGACCAGGATACTTCATACATCGGACTGGCATCTCGGCAAGAAGCTCTACAAGAAAGAGCGCTGGCCTGAACAAGTAAAATTTCTCGACTGGCTCATTGATACCATCATCGAAGAAGAAGTCGAAATTCTCATTATAGCGGGGGATATCTTTGATACCCCCATGCCGCCCACTTATGCCCTAAAAGGTCTCTTTGACTTCTATAAAAGACTTGAAGAAATCAAGGATCTGAAACTGGTCCTAGTCATTGGAGGCAATCACGATAGTGGAAAGTTGGTTGAAGCCCCTATCCCTTTACTGGGAGATAAATTTAAAATTCTCGGTCGTCCAGAGGCACCACCAAGTGAGCAGCAGGAACTTGAGTCATGGCTTGAGCGCCATAAGGTCAGCTATAAAAAAGAGTGTGGGACAGTTGAGCGCGCCATTGAGCTGGCCCTCTTTCCCTTCTTTCGGGCCT
Source organism: Bacteriovoracaceae bacterium (assembly GCA_041583335.1). Lineage (GTDB taxonomy): Bacteria > Bdellovibrionota > Bacteriovoracia > Bacteriovoracales > Bacteriovoracaceae. The sequence continues at coordinate 5,084 of JBFHGF010000057.1, read as the reverse complement.
CTGACATATTAGTCCCCCAACTTAACTCTGATAGTGAATTGGCACCCGATCAATTATTGCTGGCCTCTTTTTCTCAATGGCTTCAGCACTGGGATCTAAAGACTGAGAATTATAATATTTTTATAGGTCACCATCTCTTCGGGAGTTTCTTTGAGTCCGGCAGCGAACAAGGTGTAGGACTCTCAGGGCTTGCGACCCTTCCCCTAAACTTATTCACCCAATGGGATATACTCTGCCTAGGTCATATTCATAAACCTCAATGCTTAAAAAAAGGAGCACCATTGGCCTACTACAGTGGCTCCCCGATTCCCATGCGTTTTAGTGAGAAAGAGCAAAAGAGTGTTGTGCTCTATAATCTTGATGACCATTCCATTGAAAAAAGTATAGCGGTTGAAACCCTGGCCATTCCACAATTTCGCCCCCTCATACAACTAGAATCGAATGAAAAGGATTGGATATCACACCTCAAAGAGAAATGGGATGACCTTATTGAAAAATACCAAACGATTGAACTCTCTCCTTTCTTGGAGCTTACACTAAAGTTTGACCGCCCTAATCCAAGCTATATTGATACTATTCGTGAAGAGCTTAAGGTTTGGGATATCGAACTTCTCAACTATTATCAGATTGTAGAAAACCATTCTCAAGAAACTAAGGAACAAACCCTAGATGCCAAGATGATTCAATCGGCAAGAATGGATGAGCTCTTTGATCTCTATTTAGAGGATCAACAACTCGAACAAGAGCAAAGAGAAGAGGTCAAACAAACTTATATTCAATTAATGGATGAAATCACCCAAGGTGAGGATCATCCATGAGGTTGCAAAAGCTTAAGCTCGAAAATATCACCAGCCTCAAAGGCGAGCATACAATTGACTTCAATGAAATCAGTAAACAAAGTGATCTCTTTGCTATTACAGGACCAACTGGATCAGGGAAGTCGACTCTTCTTATGGCCATGGCCATGGCCCTGTATGGACAAAACCATAAGGGCCTAAATGCGGCCGACCTAGTCACCACCCAATGCCCTTTTGGTAGAATTGAACTTGAATTTACTCTACAAGGCAAAAGCTATTTGGTCATCTGGAGCTGTCAAACCTTAAAAAAAGATGGAAGCCCAAGAAAGGTCCCCCTTACCCAGCGCCACTGGTATATCGATGGAATAGAGGCCGATACTGATGCCACAGATATCATTGGCCTGAGTTGGGATCAATTTACAAAAGTCATTATTTTAAACCAAGGCCAGTTCTCAGAATTTCTGACTTCCACCTTTAACAAGAGAAAGGAAATTCTAGAGAAACTTATGGGGCACGGCCAACTTGAAATCCTGGGTAAGAATTTAAGAAGGAAGCTTAGCGAACTGGAGCAAGAAATCAACTCCCTTCAAGGACAAAGTGATTTTGCTAAGATCATGACAGAACAAGAGTATAAAGCTCTTCAGGCACGCCAAGAGCAACTCATTAAAGAAGTAGAGTATGTAGAGGCGAGCGCAAATAAGTGTCAAACTATCGAAAAGAAAGTTCATGAAGATATACTCTTAAAAGAGAAGAAACTAGAAATCTGTGAACAACAAAATAAGAAGGCCGCTACACAAGAAGAACTCCAAAAGGAGATGATGGCCATTCAATCAAAATTAAAAGTTGCTGAGTCTCAATTACAAGAGCAACAGAAACTCTACAAAGAAAGACGTCCTCTACTCAAAGAAGCAGGAGACAATCAAAATCAAGTCAACCAGCTACAAATTAAATCAACCCAGATTCAAAAATCTATCCATATCAACAGTGAACAGATTAGAACTAAAAATACGTCTCTAACCGAAAGAGAAAAAGAACTCTCCAATGTAGAAACACTGGCCAATGAGCTGAAAAGCAAAATTAAAGAAGATTATGATATTTTGGCCTTAAAAACAAAGTACAAAAATGTACAACTCAGTTTCAATCAACTAGAAAAGAAGCTTGATGGCCTTCAATCACTAAAACAAGAAAAAGAAAATATAGAGCAAGAAGGTCAAGAAAGTAAGAATTTGTTTCTCGATAAAATCGAAAATCAATTTCTCGTACTTTTTAAAGAGCAAAAAGATCTTCCTCTGGAGAAAATAAAGGCTTCACTTGCAAGTGAAGACTTTCCTACTCTAAAAACTACGCTCGCCCACACTCAAAAAGAGATAGATGTAAAAATTAAAAAAAGACATACGCAAGAAGAAGAAATCAAAGGTCTTAGTCTAGAACAAACCCATGCCCGTGAACGCTACAGCAAACACGAATTGCTCATACAAGACTTCATTACCAAGAATGAAATTATAAAAAAAGAACACGAAGAACTCTCTTATAAGCAAAGGGAAATCGAAGAAGGAATTGTGGTCATCACTTCAGAAAACCGCAAATGGGAATTATTAAAACTAACCTATGAAGAACTAGGTCATAACCATAATATTCATCAAGGACATACGGATAGTATAAGCAGTAAAAATATCCCAAAAGACTGGAATGATCCCTGCCCCGTATGCTCAAGCACCAACCTCTCTTGGGATCAAATACTGGCCCCCTTAACTCAGGGAACCCAAGCGGGCCTAGCAAAACAATCAAGTCTAGAACAAGAGCTCAAGGCCGTAATGCAGAAGCTTGAGACACTAACCATCCATTTAAAAGAAAATACGAAACGTATTGAAGAGCTCACTAAGGAGCAGGTTGAGCTAAATAATCAAATCAACCAAAGGAAGGAGAAGCTTACTTGCCTCAAGGAGAATATTCTTACTCCCACTACTCAAGAGCTGACCACAATCGCCCAGGCCTTTGGCCAACAACAGTATGAACTTGACCATTTTCAACAGCAACGCCAAAAGCTCATACAGCGTTGGAAGATAAATGATGAAGAACTAAAGAACAAAGAACTCGAAGTTGCGCAACTCAATCAAGAATTAAATCTTCTATCTATAGCACTCAGTGAATTTAACCCTAGTTTTGCCTCCCTTAAATCCAGTCACTCTTATCCACATCAGCTTACGATGGAGCTAAAAGGCTTCCAAAAGAAGCTAGATGAGATAGGCAATGAGATCGATCAAGAGTTAAAGAAGCAGAATGAACTCAATATTTTACAAGAAAAAATAAACGGATTGCGACAGGGAATCACAACGTTAAATCTAGATATAGAGGCCCTCACTAAAGTGAACAACGCCCACATTCTTGAAGATAAACAACTGTCTTCTTCCTTAACTGAGCTTATCAATAAGGCCAGCATTAAGAAGTATCCAAAAAACCCAGAGCAAGAGCTCGAGGCCTTAGAATCAAAATTAGAAAAAGATCGTGAACACAAAGAAAAAGTTACAAAAGAGAAAATTGATATAGATACACGCTACCGCCAAGGTAGTGAACAACTCAGTAACCTAAAAGAACGCCTTGAGGAATTAGAAAAGCTCCATATACTCTATATTAATGAAGTAAAGTCTGCACTCCTACAACTGCGAGAGCTCACTGGACCAGATCTCAAGGACCTCTACATTACGGACAAGAAAAGTTGGTCAAATTATTTGGAGAAATATACCCTCCAAAAATGGGATGGCCTCCTTAATCAGGATCAATTAAGACTTGATAAACAATTTCTTTATGAAAGTATTCAACCCCAGGCACAGAAGGCCCAAGAGCTATTTTTGGAATTGAAGCAAAATAGCGCGGCCATTGAGCAAGAGATCAAAACCTATCGTGAACAACAAGAACGTATCGCAACTCTAACCAAACAGATCGAAGCAAAAAAGAAGCAGTGGGAACAATTTGAAGTTCTTAACCACTATATTGGAAAGGATCGCTTTCGCGATTTTGCCCTTACCATTTTAGAGAATACCCTCCTAGATATGGCCAATCATGAAATCAAATCCCTGGCCGAGGGACGCTATGAACTCCTACATGCCAAGGCCGGAAAACGTTCCGAGTTTATGGTTAAAGACCACTGGCATGGGGGCAATGAACGTAAAGTTTCCACCCTATCTGGCGGTGAAACCTTTCTTTTGAGCCTAGGTCTGGCCATGGGACTCTCCGATATCACTCGTGGTCAAACAGAGATAGAGAGCTTCTTTATTGATGAAGGATTTGGAACTCTTGACGATGAGAGTATTGGACAGGTCTTAGATTGCTTAATGGCCATTCAAAGCCGTGGTAAGCAAATTGGGCTTATCTCTCACGTTACGGCCCTAACCTCACAAATACCTATACGACTAGAAGTCACAAAGAATAATTTTGGAGAGAGTACCCTCTCCATAAATTAGGCCATTCTAGTCTTCGTAAGCACAAAGAAAATCTACATTACTATTAAATTGCTTTAAGAGAAATCTCTGGGCCAGAGTCAAAGGTGCAGAAGGTTGGTGATAGATATCTTGGAAGTATGTACAGCCCATCCACTCAGGAATAAGCTGTTTAAAAATATCTTCATCGCGAGATTGAGAAATCACGAGGGCCTGAGAGAAAACTTTATTGAAAGCACTCTTTTTAATCAATTCTTTGGCCAAGAGGTCAATTCCCAAATCCACAGCGGTTAAATAAGGAATTTGACCAGGAAAGAGAGGCTTACCTATTTCATCAAAAATTTTCATTTCAGCTTCATTAATATTATAAAGAGCGTGAATATAAGTGGTGAATTCAAATTCAGGATACTGCTCTACAATCTCATTATAAACCTCAGCATCATATTCTCCATTGTCACCAATTAAGATGACCTTAGAGATATCTGCAGTTGTTTCAATGATTTCAGAAATTCTTCTAAGCTTAAAGGTCTTTGTGTCTACTCCAAAACCATCCTTACCGTATACATTACGAATAGGAAAACCCGAATTCTTAACAAAGCGACGCCCAAAGGTTTGAAGAATTCCTGGAGCACCAGTAACATAGTAAAGAGCAATTTCATTTGAGCTGCCCATTCCCTGACCAGAGACACAATCACTGTACTTGCTTCCCGTGAGATCATGACAAACTAAGGCATTATAGAGTTCATTCAATCCATAGAAAGGATTTGTCGTTTTCGCCCCATTAATAAGCACTCTCTTGCCCAAAACATTAGTCCTCTTAATGGTATCATCAATATCTGAGATGATAAGG
>JBFHGF010000056.1:0-11687 GCA_041583335.1 Bacteriovoracaceae bacterium | reverse complement strand
TTGCCAGATGCAATGATAACTTTCTCTGTTATGAACTAAGTGATTGAAAATAAGAATGAAAATAGAAGAAGATAAAAGAAAATGATTCTGCGGATTCTATTTTATAGCCCCACCGTAGTGGGGCAGTTTATAGAGAGTTAATCCAAGCTTCGATTTTATCGTATTCTTCTTGAGTCAGGGCCGGTGCATCCTTAGGCATATTTGTAAGCCCGGTCCCATAATCTTTTAAACGAGTCACCAATTCGCTCCCCGCAGGATTACCGGCCACCACCAAATTACTCGCAAGCCAAGCGGCGTTGGTGCTATATGCCCCCCACCCATCATGATAACCTTCATGGCAGGAAGTGCACTTTGTTTGAATCACTTCATTGGCCGCACATAGTGAGGTATTGGATTGATCCGAACAGTAGTTGGAAGGTAATAAGAGATAATCAGTAGTATTGCTATTGAAGGTTTGACCGCAGGACCCGAATAATATGAGTGCAGATCCTGCGAAAAATAATGAAGAAACTCTTTTTAGGTTCATAGAACCTTATTTTACTTGATCGGTACTGAAGCCTCAACAACAACTTTGTCTTTTACACCCAGTCCCATATAACTAATCCCCGTGATGCCAAAGTCCTTTAGGCTTAGAGGAAACTTAGCGACAAAGAGTCCGCCTTTTTCTACATAGGTAAAAGCGATGTCTTTCTTCACGCCTTTAATCTCAATTTTGGCCTTTCCTTTACCGCCGGTAGCAACGCCGTCAGAGACAATTATTTTAGAGTGTTTCTTGTAATCGAGTTTTTCGCGCAAATGCTCATCCCTTAAATCCATTTCCGTCTTCAAGCTCTTCACTTTTACAGAAAGCTCAGAGGCCTTAAAGTTGCTTCCTTCCTTCTTCACGCTCCCTTTAATCTTGCTCGACTTTGCCTGAAAAGACATTCCTGGGACATCCACATTTACGATAACCCCTTTACCTGCAAAGGAAGATAGAGAAAATAAACTGAAAGCGACAATAGTAAGTAATGACTTAGATCCAGATTTAAACATGGATATCTCCTTAAAAAATCACGTTATTTTAAAAGTTTAACTGCTCCTATTCTAACAAAACACAGATAGGGGTAAAGCCAAAAAGCTTAACCAACTAAAAACATAAGTTTCTTCAAAGTTCACTTCCCACCGAATCCTAACAGAATATTAAGGCACTAATGTAAATTAGTTTCATATACTAAGAACGGGTTCAAGGAATGGCCCGCCAAAGAGGTAAGGAAAATGCTTAAAATTATAACTTGGTTAATTATGACATGGACGTTAGTGATCTTGTTTTCAGTTGATTTCAAAATGCTTATAAGCTTTTTCGAAACGACTCTTCAATGAGGAAGATCGATCAAAGGAAGGAAAATTGAAGAAGATAATTTATGATTTAGGACTTCGCGTAAGTAAGGAGTGCATCAATTTAGTGGCAAAGTGGTTACTGCACTCTGAGCATTTGGGAAGAAATGGAGACCCTTCTCTTTTTGATGCCATAGAGGATTATAGCAACTCTTAAGTTCTGAAATTACTCCTCTTCGCATATCGGCCCTTGTATGGCCTGTCATCGAATACTATACTCTTAAATTATGCAACAACTTCGCGACCTCCATCAAAAGTGGCAACACCTCCTCTCCCCTTCTTTCTTTATCGGTGGCTTTGCCCTGGATATTTTCACTCTAGGCCGAGTTGATGACCTTAGTAACTTCTTTATTTTTACCTTCTATATTCTGATCTCCTTTACCATTCTTGTTTTTGAAATCTCTCTGCTCAAAAAAGGGGGAAACCCCGCTTACTCTCTTCTTCCCTCTTGGCAAATTGCGGGCAGACCACTTGCCCATTGGGTAGAGCTCTATAAAGATGAGGCCTTCCACTTTGCTCAAGGGGCCCTCCTTTCGGCATTTACCCTCTTCTACTTTAAAAGTGCTGGTGTTGCGAGCTCCCTTCTCTTTTTGATCATCCTTCTGATCCCCTTGGTGATCAACGAATTCGAATTGATCAGAGGCATAGGACTTATCACCAAGTCTATCTTTTTCAATTTAACCCTTATGTCCTTTGTCGTGGTCTACTCTCCCCTTCCTTTTGGGAAAGTAGGTCTCCTTATTTTCAGTCTTGGCCTAGTCATCTACTTAATCGTTGTGGGTCTCATTTTTAAACTCTTTACTAAAATGAATATTGAGTTTTCCACGATAAAAAAATATTGGCTGACTCCCGCTCTTAGTCTGGCCCTGCTCTTTTTTGGCCTTAGGATCATAAAAGTCATTCCTCCAGTACCTCTCTCCCTTGAATACGCCGGAGTCTTTCACAAAGTAGAAAAGGATTATCCTACCTATAGGCTCTATCACGAAAAGAAATGGTGGCGTTTTTGGCACTCTAGTGATGAATACTTTGAAGCCCGACCTGGAGATCGCCCTTACTTCTTTGCCAGTATTTTTGCCCCACGTGGCTTTGAAGATAAAATCTATGTCCGTTGGCTCAAGTATAGTGATGGGAATTGGAGGACCAGTGATCGCATCCCTTTAACCATTGTCGGGGGCCGAGAAAAAGGCTTTCGCGGTTATACCTACAAAGAAAATTATACTCCAGGGGATTGGCGCGTAAGTGTTGAAACTTCTGGAGGTGTTGAGATTGGCCGCTTAAGTTTTGAAATTGTCGCCACAGTTGAAACCTCCTCTCCAGAAGCCATGAATTCCGAAGCCATTAATACAGAGAGGAAGTTTAAAGTCATTGAAAACAACTAGGCTTCGACTCTCTTAAATTTCCAATAAACCAGAATATAGAGCAAGGCAGTCGAGACCACCAAGTGAGGTAATTCCACCATAGAGTTGAAGCTCTTGAAGTCATCAACAATGAGTTCATTGCCTAGCCCGCCCCAAATAGAGATATGGGGTAAGAAAATATGCACCAGTAATTGGATACTTGAAAAGAAGCCCAAGTCCTTAAACATCTCACCAAGTCCCATATTGGCAAATTTTCCATTGGAAGCACTGATGAAGAGGGTCATGAAGATCATAGTCATAAAAGACTGAATCTTTCCGAGATAAGGTCCCACTGAAAAAGACAGGAGAATGACAATAAAGTTAGGGATCATATTGACGAGAAAGCCCAGCAAAATCATGGGAGAGAAGACCACAGACTTTATGACCAAACTGATGGCCAAAATACCAAGCCCCAAGGAAATAAGGTAATAACCCATGACAATCGCCAAAGTACCCAACACACGACCTACTAAGTATTCCGAGCGATCAATGGGAAAACTCAAGATCTGGGGCAAAACAGAATATTCGGTATCGGTCTTTATGCTACTGACCCCAAAGTAGATGGAAATAAGGTAAGACCAGAAATTAATAAAGACAAAGAAGATACTAAGAGTTTTAAGTCCAATATCTGTTAAGTTCATGCCTTCGATATAATTAGCGTTGATATAACTTAAAACCACCACAGCAATAAGCAGAATCGCCGCCGTCATAAGAGCGAGAAAGAGCAGTGCCTTACTTCTCCACTCATTGAGGATGGTATTGGTTGCCATTATTTTTATCACAGAGAAATTCATTATCTTTCAACCTTGTCATAGAAGTAATCGAGAAGAGATTGGCCTTGAGTAAGTTCTTTCAAATTACCGTGGGCCAACCCCACACCTTTATCAATAATGGCAATATGGTCACAGACCTTTTCCACCGAGTCGAGTGCATGGGAGTTGATGAAAATTGTTTTGCCTTCTTTTTGCAGGTCAAGAATCAATTGTTGAACATCTTTGATACCAATTGGATCTAGACCACTGTGGGGCTCGTCAAGAATGAGGAGCTTTGAATCCCCTACCAGCATACTGGCCAAGCCCGTCCGCTGCAATTGCCCTTTAGAACAGTCCTTTACCTTCTTATTTTCTAACCCATCAAGAGAGAGGCGCTCCATAGCTTTTAAGATATCCTTGCGTAAACGATCTCCACCTAGGCCTTTCATTTTTCCGTAGAACTCACACACTCCATAGAGAGTATAGTACGGATAGAAGTTAAACTTCTCGGGAAGGTAGCCCACCTGATCACGGCTCATTTTATCGTGTACACTCTTTCCAAAGAGCTGAAGCTCTCCAGACTTAAAAGCAACTAAATTGAGCAGTGACTTCACAAAGGTCGTCTTTCCCGCACCATTCTTTCCCAGAAGGGCAAAGCACTGCCCTTGTTCAATGGACAAGTTAAACTCATCTAAGGCCTTATAGTCCCCATAGAACTTAACGATATTCTTTGCTTCAACAACTGTCATAACTTATTCCTTTACTTTTTTTTAATGGGGCGAGGCTTACGTTCATCATCAATTGCCACATAGGTAAATGTCCCTTCCGTAATTTTAATACGCTCAGAGGCAAATTGCCTTACCGCCCATGCTTCCACTTTTACTTTAATACTGGTATTTCCCAATTTTATAGTATCGCAATAGCAGCACAGAGTATCACCCACATTGAGAGGGCGATAGAAAGACATGGAATCAATAGCAATGGTTACAGTTCGCCCACTAGCAATTTCTTGAGAGTAGATTGCACCAGCGATATCCATTTGCGAGAGCAGATAGCCTCCAAAAATATCGCCATTGGGATTGGTATCCGCAGGCATGGCCAAAGCACGAACTGCTAGGCTTCCTTGGGGTTGTTCAGAGTTCTTTGCATCATTATTTTTTGCCGTCATTCTAAAATCCTATGAGGTTTGATTAAGTAAGGATATTTTAGCGAGAGAGTCGGAAAAATGCACGTAATCTCAGTAAGTTGAGTAAAAGAGGTCAGTAATTCCGCACTAGGATCTCACAGCGGGACAATATATAATAAGGCAAATGGGGAGAAATGAGTTTTCCCTATACGAAAGGATTCAGTTTATGAAACACATTATTTTCTTAGCGGTACTCGTAGGCTTTGTATCTTGCTCCTCGAACTCTCAAAATCAAGTGACTTCAAAAGGTGCCCGTGGCCCTGCATCTGTTGGTACAACAGCACAAGAAGATCTATGGGGTAAACCTATTTCGCAAAATGAAGTGGACTTTCTTGAAGATCTCGAAAATAGTCCTGCCCAACACTATTAAAGATAATAAATTCTTATGAAAATCGATCAGTACCTGAATTGGGCGAAAAGTAAATTCACAAACCAGGCCAAGACAATCCTCAAGTCTTCTCATGGTATGAAAGGACTCGCCCGTTCAGTGGAAGAGAAGTTTAAGAGTGACTTTATCAAGGATCAATTCACAGGTTTATGGGCCGATCTCAAAACAGTCGTCTCCCTACTCAAGGATACGGCCGCTCGCAAATACTCCCCTCGCTCCAAAAAAGATCTGATGCTTATCGTAGTGGGACTGCTCTATTTCCTCAATCCCATGGATATTATTCCCGACATTCTCGTTGGTGGATTTATCGATGATGCCGCCGTATTGGGCTGGATTCTCAGTAAAGTAAAAGACGAAATTGAGCACTACAAACAAAGTACTGCTACAAAAAGTGATTCGCCTTAACTTTCAAAACTTTTCCAATGGCCCACTTCGTGGTTAGGGTACAAAGAAAAGTGATGATCACGATACTGCCTATGGGGATATAAATCTTCAGCACAAAATTTCCATCAAAGAAGACCTTACTCACTAAATTGGCCACCACCACAGAGAAAGTCGCGCCAAAAAAAGACGCGATAAATCCAATCATGGAAAATTCCCTTAAGGCCATGGAGCGCAAGTTTTTTTCAGAGAGCCCAACCACTTTTAAAAGAGCAAAATCTTTAAGTCTTGAATTAACTTGATGATGGGCCAGAGAATAGAGCACAAAGAGCCCTACCACAACACAGATAAAGCTCATCGCCTGTAAGGCCACTCCCATCTGATCCATCATGGTGAGGATTTTATCTACAACTTTGGAAAGATCGACAGCAGAGATATTGGGAAATTTCTCAAAGAGATCTTTTTGAATATGGGTTTTCTTCTCATCAGAGAGCTGACCTACGGCGGCCAACCAAGTTTTAGGAGCATCTTCTAAAACACCCGGTTGAAATTGGATAAAGAAGTTGGGCAAGAAAGATGTCCACTTCACTTTGCGCAGGTTGAGAACTTTTCCCGTCACCGGTATTCCCATCACGGAGAACTCCACCAAATCACCCAAATGAATTCCCAAGCGCTCAGCATAGCGCTGCTCTACCGAAATAAAGGGATGATCTTGTTTGGGATCTTCCATGCGATAGGCCTCTTTTGGAAACCACTGCCCTGCTACAATTTCTTCACTTGAAGTTAACTCCCCTCGATAACTGAGGTTGGTACCTCGATTGCGAAAGCGCTTCTCCCGCTCCTGTTCACGGGTCAAGGCCTGAGTGTTATCCACTTTGACTTCTTCCCCATTGACCTTGGCAATACGGGCACGAATAAAAGGAGAAAGGGATAGGAGGGGCTCCTTTAGCTCGTTAAAATAGCCAACAAGGGGTGTCACCTGTTCATCTTGAATATCAAAGAGAAAGAGGCTTGGACGTCCCGATGCCTTGCCCACATTCAACTCCTGATGAATCGATTGTTGCAACATAGGAATAAGATTTAAGAGCATAGAGCCTAAGAGGAGGCTTAAGAAAATCGAGAGCGTGCTCACCTTATGGCGAGATAAGTATTTCCATGACAGCTTCCAATTTAAATCTTTAATGGAGTATTTAAAGAAGCGGTTAATCAGCTGAATCAAGCCTAGCGCCAGTCCTATCCCTACTACGATACTGACTCCAAAGATGGCCAAGAAGATGCCCCCCACCCTTAGGGAGTGTGCACAGTAGAAACTCATTCCCGCAAAGAAGAGAGTATAAGGCAGAAAGTGAATGGTTCTTTGGATATTAATTTTTCCGACACTGTCATTCACTTCTTGAAAGAGGGATGCAGGCTTCGCCCCCACGGCCGCCAATACCAGTGGATAGGCCAAGAGGATCACTCCTCCAAGCCCCACTAAAATACCAATCAGTAGAGCGCGCGGACTAATAAAGAACGGCAGGTCAAAGGGTAAGACATTGAGGAGGATTTCATTAATAAAGGGAATCACTACAAAGGAGAGCCCAATACCCAGGAGAGTCCCCATCATGGCCAAGAGGAAGGTGTGCTTCATAAAGACATGAAAGATATCCCTTTGCCTAAGTCCCATACTAGAATAGATGGCCAGAGAATAGCGCTTACTCGTCAAATGACTGCGATAGAGATAGAACAGTCCCACACTGGAGAGAAAGAGCGCGACAAGACTTACCAGGCCGAGAAAATCAGAGAGATAAGAGAGAATCCTGCCCACTTGTTCAGAGCTATTAGCAGGTATCTTTACCCGAATGGCATTATCATCGATGAGATCATTAAGTTTTGTGACATGATCTTCACCCAAGTCAATAGGAAGTTTGTAATAGTAGTGATGATTGACCGTACTGCCTTTGCGAATCAAGTGGGTGGCCTCTAAGTCGTCGCTGCGAATAAAAATCTTGGGGGCCAAAGGTCCCATATCAAAGGCCTGCCCCGTATCATCAGTAACGAGGGCCTCAACTTCAAATTGTTTATCACCGAGTTTTAAACTCTTACTACCTAAGAGCTCAATCACATCGGGATAGGCCCAAATATGGCCAGGCCTTGGCGGCAACTTTGTTTCTGTAGGATAACGCTTCTCTTTATCCAATTCGAGGTGGCCATAGTAGGGATAGAAGGAATGGGAATGGGAAACTTCTTTGATGTCGATAGAGTTAAGGGATACTAGGCGTGCTCCCTTATACCCACGGGCCATGCTAAAGAGCCCCAAAGATCGCGTCTTGTGAATGCCCTGCTCATTCGTATCAAGAGAATGTAAGTAGTCCTCTATTTTCTGTTCTTGAATTTTAGTGAGGGGGAAGCGGCCAGAAATCTCGAGATCTGAGCCCAATAGATTTCGGGCCTTGCCATCGAGAACTTCCTGGAAGGAGACTTTAAAGTTTTCAATCACCACCAGTCCGAGCAGACCGATGGCCATATTCATCAAAAAGAGAAAGGTGAAAACTTTTGCGTATTTAATATCTTTCCAGGCGAGAAGCCAAGTAAGGCGCCCTGTCTTTATGGTGTGTTCAGACATGATTAAACCTTATCCGTCACATCATGTAACTGCCCATGCTCTAAGCGGAAAATTTTTTCACAACGCTTGGCCAATTGTTGGTTATGGGTAACAAGGACCAAAGTACTCTTGTGTTTTTGAACTAGGCCAAAAATCAAATCCATGATCTGTACCCCAGTATCTTCATCCAAAGAACCAGAAGGTTCATCGGCCAAGATAAGTTCAGGATCAAGGATCATACTGCGAGCGATGGCCACCCTTTGCTTCTCTCCCCCTGAGAGTTGTGAGGGAAAGTGATCCATTCGATCCCCAAGCCCAACAGAATCCAAAAGTTCTGCTGCACGGATCATCGCCTTTTGGGTGGCCTCTCCTTGAATCTCTAGAGGGAGGGCCACATTCTCTTGGGCACTTAGGTGGGCCAGTAAATGAAACTGCTGAAAGATAATTCCCATATGCTTGCCGCGAAATTGAGTCATCTCATCTTCGTTGAGGGAAGTTAAATTTTTGCCATTGAAGATAATATCTCCAGAGTCAACTTCATCGATGCCTGACATGGTACTGAGGAAAGTTGATTTACCACTTCCCGATTGGCCGAGGATCGCAATACTCTGTCCACTTTGGACTTCAAGGTTGAGACCTTTGAGGATCTCAATTTTCCTCTCCCCTTGATGGTAGCACTTGATAAGATTTTTGGCCGATAACATGGGAACCTCTATTTTATGATTTTTGATTGAGTTGAATTCTTGGTTGGACTCTGGAAAGAACTTCGGATTCGACTTTGGGACGATCCTGGCACTAAGTGGGGCAAGAGGAAGCGGGCCACATGCTGTCCCATAATCTTATGACCTTCCCTATTGGGATGAATCCCATCTTCTTGATTGAGCTTCTTCTCCCCAGCAACACCATCGAGAAGAAAGGGCATAGTGGGAACTTTATATTCTTCTTCTAAGTCCAAATACATCTGTCGAAAGGCCTGCCCATATTCTGGTCCATAATTGGGAGGGGCCATCATCCCGGCGAGAAAAATTTTGATATTCCTTTCTTGAGCGATTTTTATCACGGCGGCCAAGTTTTCTTTAGAGGACTCGACCTTAATTCCACGAAGAGCATCATTACCACCAAGGGCCAAGAAGACCATATCGGGCCTGGCCTTAGCAAACCACTTGAGCCGAGACTTTCCCGATGCAGTGGTCGAGCCACTGATGCTGCCATTAACCACTTCCACCTTTAGGCCTTTCTCTTTTAGAATCTTAGCGGTCACAACAGGATAGCTGGCACTCTTATCAATGCCATAACCCTCCGTTAGGCTATCACCAAGAAAGAGGATCTTATAAGAAACTTGCTCCTGGCCATAACTAGGATGAGCGAGAATGACGAGAGATACAATAGAAATAAGAGAGAATATAAAGTTCGGTTTCTTTGCTAAAATTTTCATAGAGTCATTATAAGCTGCTAGGCACAAACATGACCAGTTGATAAAGCTCGACTTAGGTCAGAAGCTTGTTAATTTTGACGCATTTGACGCTTTATTGCCCGAAGCTTAATCAATAATTCCTTCTTTTGACCACGCCCCCCACTCTTTTGATAGCTCAACTCTTCCCAGGCCTCGCAGAATTCCCTGATCTGAATTCCCACTTCTGGAAACTGCTTGGCCACTTCCCTGCTCATCCTTTGTGGTCCCCACCAACTGGGCAGCTCCATCCCCTTCCCCTCCAAGAGTTTACGCAGTTGCACGATGGACTTTTCCACAGCATTGAGAGGGGGCCGCTTTTGACGATAGATAAAGAATACCAAGGCAAGGGAGCCCAGAACCATCACACCCATGGCCACGGCCAAGAGCTTCAGATACTTTGCCTTCCCCTTTAACTTCATAAATTCGAAAATTTTCTCCTGCCTTTCAAAGTCAAAATTAAGGAACTCGCGGTTAAGTTCGAAGTAGAGCATATCGGCCATCAAGAGTAGGCTTTGGTAGAAATCCCCTTCATTAAAGTTGAGGCCATTTTCTAAATTAATGGACTCAAGACCCTTTTCGGCAAGAAAGTAAATATCAGGTCCTAAGCGGATGCGATCAGGACGAATCCATTCAGTAGGATCGGCCCGTTGCCAGCCCTTGGTTGCACTCCAGTACTCTACCCAGCTATGAGCATTCTTTCCTTGAATATAGAAGTACTCCCCATAAGGGTTATACTGGCCTCCTTGAAAGCCCACCACCACACGAGCAGGAAAGTGAAGGCGACGTAAACTATAGGCCAAGATACTGGCATAATGCTCACACAGCCCAACCTTCTTATTGAAGAAAAAATCATCGAGGGCCGCTTTGGGGTCCATCACCCCAGGACTTAAACTGTAACTAAAGCCCTCTTTATCGAAGTAATTTTGCAAAAGAGAAAAGAGTTGCTCTGGCTCGGTGATTCCCTTTCCTTTTAGATCGAGCCATTGGTCAAAGCGTGGCCCTTGGGACTTTTCTCCAAGTCGAGTATAAATTTTCTCTTCGGCAGCAGTGAGGGCCATCGGCCTAGCATCACGATCTTGCTTTAGGTTGCGGCGAATAGAGGAAGCCTGATAACGGATTTTCTGATTGCGGTAGGCCACGGTATAAAATGTATCTGCCCCCATGCTTACCGTATGAGAGCGCGAGGATACATTAAAGTCATCAGGCCGATCAAGAAGGAAGAGAGGTCCATTAGAGAAGAACTCATATTCGATATTGTAGTTGTAGAGGATCTTTTCTTTGTCTATTTCCAGTGCTCCATTTTCTGGAAGCTGTCCACCTTTTCTACCGAGCTTTGAGCTAGGAATAAGGGCCCGGTCCCAATTGAAGCCATCCGTTTTGGTGAGAACCATCCCACGCCAATAGAGCGCCGATGGAGGGGGGCGAAGCTTTTTGAACTGGGCCCTAAAGTAAGTGGCCTGATTTTGAATCACTTGGGAGATTTCTCCTGGACGTAAGCGATCAGTAAATCCCGTCATATTATCCTGCTTCTTCATGGTGTTCATAAAGATATTGCCCAAGGGAATACGTGGAAAAATCAAGAAGAGAATTAGAGTTAGAGGAAGGGACCACAGGATAATCTGAATAAAGACCTTTCGCCGGTAGCGACCAATAACAGCTGCGTACTTTCTCTTCTGGGCAAAGTGATGAAAGTGGTAAAGTAACCAAAAAAGATTTAAAATAATTAAAGTCAAAACCAAAACCATATAAAGGTCATCAACACTGAGTAAATGCCCCACCAAAGAGAGCTGAACGATCAGTGAAAAGACAAAGAGATCCCTACTCTCCCTTAGTTCAAAAGATTTTAACAAGGCCAAGAAACTTAAGAAGGAAACACCGGCCTCAAGACTCCAGAGGTTACCTAAGCTAATATAAAGGGCCCCCAAATAGGAAATGATAAAAAGTCCGCGCAAATACTTAGATAAAGAGAGGGAGCGTATCTCAAAGAAGATGGAAACTGCTGTTAATAGAAAAAGATAAGCGACGGTTAAGGCATGAAATTGAGGCACAAAGGGAATCGTACTTATCGCAAATAAGAATAAACCGGCCTTATAGGGTTGTCTCACAGTTGTCTCCTTAGACTAAAACTCACTCAGCCTCATCAAACACTCCCTCTCGAAGGCCTTCCCTTGA
>JBFHGF010000055.1:0-11812 GCA_041583335.1 Bacteriovoracaceae bacterium | reverse complement strand
GTGTAGGAAAACTTGCCAGCTCGTTGGACTTCTTAATCAACTCATTGAGGCGAGTATATTTCTGTGCTTTTTGCGTATCGGCCTGAAGAAAAGCAAAGAGGTCATCTTCCTCTACTTTAAATCGTGTTTGCCTAGAATTCGCTTCATACATCGATAGAGGAAGAAAGAGAGAGTCGGTCTCTTTAAAATCTTTTGACTTAAATTCGTTATCTGATCGTGACCACCAAAGAATATTTCCCGTGTTCAATCGCGCATAAATCATATTTTCCGACTTCCCTCGATTAATTTCTTTCAAAGTGAGGGAACTCTCTGGAGACATGCGAACCAAAGTTCCGTCGAGAAGATAAATCCACAGATAAGAGTCTTTCATCGTGAAGATCTCATCCCCCTCCATAAGAGAAGAGAGGTATCCAACCGTGGCGTAACCAAGCCCACGATAGCTACGACATTCACCGATACATTCCAATATATATCCGGCGCGCTCTCTCAAGCGCGTCTCTTGTAAGTTTTGCTTCCACAGAGGATTTTCATCCTTCAACTGACGTGAGATCTTCCACTTTTGAAAATCGAGAAAATCCTTCTCATCAACGTCTTTCCAATCCACCATTGAAGCCCTTTCTCCGGCAAATTTCACTTCCCTCAATTCAGGAATCTGCTGGTCTGGTCCAATGTAAATCTTCACATCCTTAGGTGCGATTTCCCCTTGCGCCATTACACGGGAGATTATCGATAAGCTTAGAAGACAAAAAATAATGATTCTCATGACTTACTTATCGGAGGCACCCCATTAGAGCTAAGTCATCATGCCCCCTAGACTGGAGGGCAGGAATTTTTTGCCAAAGCAGGGGTTAAATCCATTAAATTCAAGGGATTGACTCGCCAATATGACGCTGCTTTGCTAGATTAGCCTCTGGTTAAATATGCATAGCTTAATTTTAAGGAGCTCCAGTGTCCGACTCAAATCAAGAGACTCAAACAAATGATCAAGGTACCTTTTCTTTTGTCGATTCCGAACATCAAATTCTGAAGTTCTGGGAAGAGAATCAAACTTTCCAAAAGTCATTAGATAAAACAAAAGATGGTGCTCCCTATATTTTCTATGATGGGCCTCCTTTTGCCACAGGTCTGCCCCACCACGGTCACCTCGTGGGAAGTATTTTAAAAGATGCCGTTCCTCGCTATTGGACCATGAAAGGCCGCTACGTTTCTCGCCGCTTTGGTTGGGACTGCCACGGACTTCCTATTGAACACGAAATTGATAAGAAATTGGGCATGAGTGCTCAGGATGCCGTTAAGAAAATTGGTGTGGCCGGATACAATAACGAATGCCGCTCCATCGTGGATCGCTATACTTCTGAGTGGAGAAAAACCATTACCAGAATTGGTCGATGGGTAGACTTTGATAATGACTATAAAACTATGGATACCAGCTTTATGGAGTCCGTATGGTGGGTATTCAAACAACTGTGGGATAAGGATCTTATCTACCAAGGTACTCGTGTCGTACCTTTTTCCACGGCCCTCGGAACTGTACTTTCTAACTTTGAAGCCGGTCAAAACTATCAAGATGTTCAAGATCCAGCGGTTACCGTTCTCTTCAAGTTAAAAGATGAAGATGCTTACCTCACCGCATGGACGACAACTCCTTGGACCCTTCCCTCTAACCTTGGTCTTTGTGCCGGTGCTGATATCGATTACGTAAAGGCCAAAGATGAAGAAACGGGAAAAGTCATCTACCTTGCAAAGGCCCTTGTTGAGTCTTATGAAAAAAAGAAGAAGAAGCTTGAAGTTCTTGGGGAACTCAAAGGAAGTGAGCTTAAAGGCCGTCGCTACGAGCCACTCTTTAATTACTTCGCTCATCTTGAGAGTGAAGGCGCCTTCCAAGTTCACAACGATGATTATGTAACTACAGATTCAGGTACGGGGATTGTTCATCTCGCACCAGGTTTTGGAGAAGATGATAATCGTGTGATGAAAGAAGCTGGACTTGGAGAAGTCTTTGCTTGTCCCGTTGATGATGCCGGAAAGTACACAAAAGAAGTTACGGACTATGTCGGTGAGTATATCAAAGACGCAGACAAGGCGATTATGAAGCGCTTAAAAGACGAAGGGAAAATGTATGACCAAACCGTCTACGTTCACTCCTATCCTTTTTGTTACCGCTCTGATACACCTCTTATTTACAAGGCCATTCCCTCTTGGTATGTCCGCGTAGAAAAAATCAAAGAAGACCTTCTCAAGTCCAACGAGCAAATCAATTGGGTACCTGAGCACATCAAAGGTGGTCGCTTCGGTAAATGGCTTGAAGGAGCTAAGGACTGGTCGATCTCTCGTAACCGCGTTTGGGGAACACCTCTTCCAGTATGGCATAACGCTGAAACCGATAAGTTTATCTGTATCGGCTCCATCGAAGAACTAAAGAAATATACAGGTGTTGAAGTTGATGACCTTCACCGCGATATCGTTGATCCTATGGACTTCACGATTGATGGTGAGGCCGGAACCTATAAGAGAATCACGGAAGTTCTCGACTGTTGGTTTGAGTCAGGTTCCATGCCCTATGCTCAACTCCACTACCCTTTTGAAAACAAAGATATTTTTGAACAAGGTTTCCCGGCCGAATTTATCGCTGAAGGGCTCGACCAAACTCGTGGTTGGTTCTACACCCTAACCATTCTTGCGACAGCGCTTTATGGTAAGCCCGCCTTTAAAAATGTTATCGTTAACGGAATTGTAATGGCCGAAGACGGTAAGAAAATGTCTAAGCGCCTTAAGAACTACACAGCTCCAGATGAGCTGATGGAAACCTTTGGCGCAGATGCCATGAGGCTCTACCTGATCAATGGTGGTCTCGTTCGTGCCGAAGAGATGCGCTTTGCTGATACCGGTGTAAAGGACATGGTTCGCCGTGCTTTACTTCCATGGCAAAACTCGCACAAATTCTTCTCTACCTATGCCAAGATTGATGGATGGAATGCCAAAGATCACGCCAAGACCTCAGACAATATTACCGACAATTGGATTATCTCCAATCTTCAGACCCTCAAAAAGAATATTGCCAAAGAGATGGAAGATTACAAACTCTATAATGTAATGCCCGCTCTCTTCACTTTCATTGAAGACCTCACCAATTGGTATATCCGCCTCAACAGAACACGTTTTTGGGGAGAAGGTCTAGACCATGATAAGTGCGCGGCCTACACCACTCTCTATACTTGCTTATTAGAAGTTTCTCAGGCAATGGCGCCCTTTGCGCCTTTCCTCTCTGAACATATCTACCAAGAGCTATTAGAGTTCTCCGATAAAGCGGCGATGCCTGAATCAATTCACCTTTGTAGCTATCCTATAGAAAAAGATGAACTCATTCGCCCTAAGCTTGAACAGGCCGTAGACCGTATGCAACAGCTCATTCTTTTGGGCAGACAGAAACGTACGGAAGAGAAAATCAAAGTAAAAACTCCTCTTTCTCGTCTGACCGTTATTCATCAAGACCAAGAGCTTCTCGATGAGATTAAAAAGCTTGAAGAGTACATTAAGTCAGAGCTCAATATCAAAAATGTTGAATATGACACTCAGGAAGATAAGTATATTGACCTCTACGCCAAGCCAAACCTCCCTGTACTGGGAAAACGCCTTGGTAAGAATATGGGTAAATATATGGGACTCATCAAGAACTTAAGTAATGATCAATTGGTTGAGCTTGAGGAAAAAGGATCTATTCAGCTCGCTGATGAAACCTTTACCCCTGATGATTTCCTCATCTTTAGAGAGGCCAAAGCAGGAACTCAGGCCGTGAGTAACCGTTTGATCTCGATTGATCTCGACTGCCACCTGACAGATGAGCTTATTCTTGAAGGTCTGGCCCGTGAATGTGTTAACCGCATCCAGAGAACAAGAAAAGATATTGGGCTCAATGTGGAAGATAGAATCACGATTGCTTTCTCTACTGATTCAGCTCAACTTCAGTCTGCTGTTGAAGGCCACAAAGATTATATCTGTCGTGAAACGTTGGCAGACACCCTAAATACAGCAACTTCCCTCTCCCAAGAAAATGAGTTTAATATCGAAGGAGAGAAAATTAAGCTGGAAATCAAAAAAGCATAAGATTCAATTACTTATCAAAACCACAAGGCCGAAGCTCTGCACCTCGGCCTTTTTTTTATTTAAAACTTTAGGTCTACACCCAAATGTCTGATAAATTCATTCAATTAATTCCACAAAATTTCTGACTGAGAGGAGGAGTTTCTCATGACTAGTAAGGACTTAATGGTAGGCCACGTATTTCTAAAGAAAACTCGTATTGATCGCCTAAAAAATGTTTATACCTTTGAAATTGAAAAAGATGGCCCCTTTATAACCGAGTCCTTTATGTCTCAATGTAAAGAGCTCCCCCTTAATAACAAAGAAAAGAGCACCCTAACCCAGAATAATCGCTATGAGCTTAAGTTCTTCAAAAGCATTGAAGAAGATGACCTCGGACCCGTCATCAATGATTTCGTCAATGGGCTAAAGACCTACTATGGTAAACCAATGGTTGTCGAAGCCAGCTCTACCGGTGCCTTCCTCTGCCTTGCAGCGATACTCAGTGGTAAGCTCCCCAAAGGACAGAATTGGACCTTCGAACTTACCGATCTCCCTGTCGCCGTCTTTCCTGAAAACCTTATTAAATCTCCAGATTCACTTGAGCACTACCATGTGAATTTTCAGTTCCATCCCAATAGCTGGATGAACTCATTTCCCACGCTAAAGAAAGCGCCAGAGACGATTACCAGCGCTATTAAATGGCGTGACTACTGGAGTGAAACAACTGATTCTCCCAATGAGATTCATAAAAAAGTTGCCGCCTAATCTCTTTTGACAAGGAGCAATTCTCATTCGACACTGTAGAGAATGAGAATTGCTTTATTCCTCTTTCTATTTCTTAGTAACTTTTCCAGTTTTGCCCAAGTCAAAACAAGCTACTACCCGTACTTAGAAAAGCCAGTCTATCTTTCGGATCATAGCTTCAATCGCTATATTATGCCTCAACTGAAGGCCATTTCTCAGGAATACTTTCATATCCTCAGAAAGCTAAACCCTGTGCACTCCGAAACAATTAACCTCTACAATAAAGTTCTCTCCCTTTCTCGAAAAATGAAGGGCATCAATAAGGTCTGTCAGGAGTCGGTCGATGAGTGTGAAAAGATCTTCAAAGAATCCTATCAAATTAGCCGCTCTCTTGATCAAGAAATCACAAAACTTCAGGCCAAGTATCTCAAGGTAGAACTCTCAACAGAATTAGAGTTTGCTTCGTCTCTCGATAAAGTTTCCCTGCAAAACTATGTTCTGCTTCATAAAATTGAAGAACATTTGCTCACGTTAAAGACAACTTTCTATTCCTACTATTTTGGAAAATCTGAATTTCAGCCTATCGTCCACCGAATTCTCCTCGATACAGAGTTCATGCTCACCCAAATGCTTGAGGGCACTTTAAGGGAAGTCTTTGATTCGGTCTGGAATGGCTTCTTTGAAGAAGTTAATGAAAAGCTCATTTATGAAGGGGATAAAATCTATCTTCTCAAGAGGCTAGAAGAACTCAATCTCTCTTGGAATACTTTTCATATGAAGATGACCAAAGGAAATCATAATATTCCCACCCCTTTGATCAAACTGATCAAGGTCATGCACAATCGTTGGAATTCTATTTTGAAAGTTATTTTGATGTAGGGTTTCGAAGCTTTAATTCAATTTGTAATTTGAACGCAGAAAAAAAAAGGGAGCTAAAAAAGCTCCCTTCATTTTCTTCATTTGTGACTTTATAAGATTAGATTTTTGGACCTCTTCTTACTTTAAAAGTCGTCTTGCGACGTCTTTTCTCAGCGGCCTCATTCTTTTCTTTAGTACGAATAGAAGGTTTTTTGTACTCTTGACGCTTGCGGTATTCACGTACAACACCATAGCTTTCGCACATTCTTTTGAACTTACGAAGCGAGCGCTCTACTCCACGGTCATCGATTTCTACACGGATCGTTGTCGACATATAATTCACCTCCTTCTCGTAGCATTAAACCCTCCCACTAGAGGGGTAAACAAACCCTGACCCTAACGGGAGGTTTGTAGATTTTGTAGAGCGCATAAGGTAGGATGAACGACGTTTGAAGTCAATAACTTAGCAAAGAAATACTGATGGAATTATTCTCTCAAAATTCACAAGCCCTCACCAGAACTCCTCTGCCTCATAAGGTGAGACCAAAATCCCTTGATGACTTCCACGGCCAAGAGGCCATCTTCAAACGCTACCCCTTCCTAAAAGGTAAGGAAATACCGGGACTTATCCTTTGGGGTCCCCCCGGTTCAGGGAAAACGACCTTGGCCGAAATCCTGGCCACGACGACAGACAGCACCCTCTACAGCTTCAATGCCGTACTTGGTGGAGTGGCCGATCTCAAGAAATTAATTAAAGAGGCCAAAGACTCGCAGCAGCTCTATGGAAAGAAAGCGATAATCTTTGTTGATGAAATCCACCGCTTCAATAAGGCCCAACAAGATGCTCTTCTTCCCTATGTGGAAAAAGGTGAATTTAACTTCATTGGTGCCACTACCGAAAACCCCAAGGTTTCAGTAAACAAAGCACTCTTAAGCCGCGTACAAGTAGTCAACCTACGCAAGATCCCCAACAGCTCTATGCTCTCTATTTTAGAGCGTGCGACCAAACTTGAAGACAAAGAAATTGATAAGCGCTGGCTAGAGCGTATTGCAGAAGCTGCTGATGGAGATGCTCGCTTTGCGCTCAATACCCTTGACTCTCTTTGGCTCCAAGGAAAAGAAATTACGCAAGAGCTCGTAAATGAGGTTCTCTCAGGAGGTAACCGCTCCTACGACAAAGATAAAGATCGCCACTACGATGTGATTTCGGGATTTATCAAAAGTATGCGCGGCTCCGACCCTAGCGCCGCCCTACTCTATTTGGCCATAATGATTGACGGTGGGGAAGATCCTCTTTTTATCGCTCGCAGACTTGTGGTCTTTGCCTCAGAAGATGTCGGTAATGCCGATCCTCAGGCCCTTACCCTCGCCGTTTCAGGCCTACAGGCCGTTCAGCAAATCGGCATGCCCGAGGCCCGCATCAACCTGGCTCAAGTAACCACCTACTTGGCCTCTACCGTAAAATCAAATGCAGCTTATATGGGACTTGATGAGGCCTTGGCCTATGTCAGATCACAACCCACAATCGAAGTTCCCACCCACCTACGCAACCATCATCCGGATAATAAGAACTATAAATATCCCCACAGTTTTCCCAACCACTACGTCCCTCAGCAATACGCCCCCCAAGGGACGCCCAAGTTCTATCAACCTTCCCATCAGGGAACAGAGAAGCGAATTGCCGAGCGCCTAAAAGAGCTTAAATAACACTTGCTATCATAATCTATTTAGAATAACCCGACGCAACATATTTTATTTAACCCCTATACCGATAGAGTTGTCGATAGCTTCACGACTCAAGAGGACTCCTTTCATTTCCCTTAACCCTTTAAGTAACTCAACTCAAAAACCCACCGAGACTTACCTCTGTGATAGCTGTCCCAAAACAGAATACTATGCAGACATTAAGGTGCTCTACACTATCGACTTTGACTACGATCAGAAACTCTTTAGCATCAATCTAGTGAAAGTTATTCAAGCAGATTTTGACCTTCCCTAAATTGATAACAAAGAACTAGTCTTCGTTATCAAATAATAGAGGCTCCTCAGGGGCTTCTGGTTTTTTTCTTCCTCTAAACTCAAAGAAGAAACCTACATAATCAGGAGTAAAGATGGGATAAAAAG
Source organism: Bacteriovoracaceae bacterium (assembly GCA_041583335.1). GTDB lineage: Bacteria > Bdellovibrionota > Bacteriovoracia > Bacteriovoracales > Bacteriovoracaceae. The sequence goes on along the minus strand of JBFHGF010000055.1, from coordinate 4,003 downwards.
ACATATCCCACTTTTCATCACGGTCAGTATTATATTCTCGAGCATAAATAAGCTTGGCCGTCAGATGTCCAATTAAGGCACCAACGGCAACATCACTGGCCCAATGAGCGGTGTCATGAACTCTTGACCAAGCACCAACCGTCGCTGCTGTGTAAGCGAGAACGGGAATTATTTTAGATTTATCCTTGTAGTGTTCAGCAATAACTGTGGCAAAAGCAAAAGCAGTCGTCGTGTGACCTGAAGGAAATGAAACATTAGAGTTGCTGGGATCAAAACCAGAAAACTCATAGGGGTCATCAGTACTACTAGGACGAGTACGACTGAATGTCATTTTGGCTGCTCTTGTAATGAGTCCCGAAATTACCGTTGCCTTTAAAGCAACTTTAGAAATTCGCTTCACTTCATCATTTTGAATCACAACCCCAAGCACATATCCAGCAGCAGAAATTTCAATGGGCCAACTCCCAACTTTCTCCCCCCAAAAGGCAATATCCTCAGTAATTGTAGTTCTATGCTCTTGGACGAAATCTCTCAGTTCAGCATCATTATTAAAGAGCAGAATGGCCGTTCCCGCAGCGGCCGCAATAGTGGCAAGCTCTCCAGAAGTTAGACCAACAGAAGGTGTATCGTAGCGTGGATTAAAATTGTAACCCGGAAGATCTCGAATATCGCCAAGACCACCGAAGTCTAGCACAAGATCCTCATCACTATTTCGCCCAGGACAGGATCCCTCTCTCAAATAGTCATCTACCAGGCACTCTCCATAGGAGTTAAATATAAAGAAAAGGGAAAAGAAAAAATGAGTAACTACACGTGTGTTCATCACTGCAATCCAGGCCTTATGGGTTATCTTCAGGAATTTGAAATACGGGTCAACTTACTCCAAAAATGCGCTATTTTCTGCAAGAGTTGGAATACTTTCACATACAACTTCTGTTTGCCCCACTTAACTACCTAAGTTTAGGAATAAAAAAAGGGAAGCTAAGCTTCCCTTCTTTTGTCTCTCATTTATGTATTCTTTTAATTAGAAGTCTGAAATTTGGCCCGCAAGCTCAGGATAATCGATAAATGGATTTCTATTTCCTTGAACCGTATGAATCATGTCATTTCTTTCCATTTCATCTTGATCAACAGGATCGGACTCATGCCACTCACGAAGGTACTCTTCCTGACTTGCAGAAATATGGATTTTATATCTTACAGAGAAGTAAAATAGAGCTCTAGCAACATTACCCTTATGCTCTTTTGGTGGTTCAAAGTGTCCACCTTGCCATTTTTCAACACCGTAATAAGAACCATCACAATCTCTAAGAGCATCACCATCTACATCAGCAAATTCATTATTCCCACGAATCGAGTTGGCCTGAGAATCTGTTGGGAAAAGGTGGTGAAGGTCTGACTTCTGAAGTCCTTTAGGAAAGGAAGTACTAAATTTTGACTGTGGCCATGTATGCTCACAGTTAAGAACATTGTTATTTGGGATAATATTAGGGCCGATACGTGATTCATTTCTTGTGATTTTCTTGCGACAGTAAACGTCTTTAATGAAGTATCCGCCACCATCTTCTTCTAAGTGAAGCTTTCCAAAGAGAACTTTTCTTGCTCCTTTATATCCAATGCTTCTGTGTTCGTAACATTTCCCTTCACCTGAGCAGTGAGCGGAAATAGTGTCATCTTTTCCATTCTTATACATATGAACACTTGCAAGAAGAACAAAGATCTTTTCTTTTAGCTCTTCATCTTTTGCAGATTTATTTTGAAAGAGGGCCTTATATTCTGTTGGGTAGTAAGAACTGGTGGCGCTAACCGAACCGATAAAAAGTGTGACTAAAAGAGTAGCAAGTAATTTCACAAGAGATCCTTTTTAAAAGTTGAGCGGAACTTACAACCTAATTATCAGTTTGGCTAATACTTTTTTTTAGCTCAACCTTAATTATTTTGCCAGTAGGCCAGCTACTTTTACATGGTCATCTGTATTTACAAATAGTTACCTTCTATGCCGGGCATTGGCCCTTTACATCGAGGGACAATATTGGGTAAAAAGTCCTCTCAATTTTTTGAATTTCCTTGCTAACGACCTCTATCAGAGGCTTTGGAAGGAAAAGTATGGAGATACTCTATGTCTATTCTCAAATCAGTTTTGGCCCTTGGATTACTAATCCTCCTTTCACAAACGATCAATGCTTCTCCTAAGGAGTGCATCGACAATCTAATGTTCAATGCAAATCAGGATTCTTATCAATTTGTAGTTCAAAGCGATGATGTAGATAGAGACTTTGGTCGCGATTATCTTGCTGAGGCCATCTATACCATTCGTATTCTTATTGATGGTCACGGATGTTCACAAAACGATATCAACTTTGGTCAAGGACCTCATGGCAGAAGCCACTCCAAATGTTCAAATATTGTACCTGAACAAGACCACACCCGTATCTGCTACGTTGAAACGAACCTAGGTTACTTCCTCGTTTCTCGTGATCTTCTTGATACTTTCAATGTGATCTACTCAAGATGGGATTAAGAAAAAACTAAAAAAATAGAAAATAAAAAGGCCCTCAAAAATGAGGGCCTTTTTTTATGTTATTTTTTAGTAGTATGATTAGTCCCAGCGATTAAAAACGATATTCACATTTTCCATCATGTCGATAGAAACAAAGAAGTATCCATCCTTATTTTCTGCGTAACATACTTTTGACATGGAATTTCCAGGAATAACTTCGCTGCATGAAACTTCAACAGCATTTAAAGCTTTATCAGCACATCCTAGGCTTTCCCTTAAAAGTCGAATTGATTCTTTGGCAGCAGCCTCTGGTCTTTCCTCAAAAAGTTCAGCAACTTCTTCACTATAGATTTGGAAGGACTTGCTATCTCTTGAGTAATTATCAAGAAGTGCTCCATTACAATCAAAATCGGCCCTAACCCCCTCAGACATTCCAACGAATATTCCAAGAGCAACCACTAAAAACAACTTATTCATTAGGCCTTTCATAATTACCTCTCTTTTAAAGTAAGGTCTTTTGACTTCTTTTTTATACGCCTGTGTAAACAAAATAAAAAGAATAAATATTAGATTTGCTTCATCTATTTCTTATACACTATAAGCCTAACTAATACTTACTCCAAGGCCGATTTAACAAAAAAAGGCCCTCTATACAAAGAGGGCCTAATGGTATGCTTAGAATTTTGTTTTTGACTCTTAGAAAAGTGCTGAAGGATCCATTGTCTCAAGCGTAGTGTTAACATGCTTAAGGAAACGAGATCCAAGCTCACCATCGATGAGACGGTGGTCGTAAGAGTGTGTAGAGTACATGATATGACGAATAGCAATGGCGTCATCAGCTGTAACCACAGGCATCTTCTTAATAGCACCAACACAGAAAATACCAAGTTGAGGCTGAAGAATAACTGGAGTGGCCGCAAGAACACCGAAAGATCCATTATTAGTGAAAGTATAAGTTCCACCAGAGAGATCATCCATAGTAAGTTTCTTATTACGAGCTTTCTGTACTAGAGCATCTAGGCTTCTCGCAATACCTGTAATGTTAAGGTTATCTGCACCTTTAATCACGGGAACCACAAGACCGTTACCAGGAACAGCAACTGCACATCCTAGGTTAATGTCTTTTTTCACGATGATATTGTCTCCATCGATAGAAGCGTTAACCATTGGGAACTCTTTAAGCGCTTGTACAATAGCGTAAAGAATGAAGTGAGTGTAAGTAAGAGAGAATCCCTCTTGCTTTTTAAATTCATTTTTAAAGCTTTCTCTAAACTTCACAAGGTTAGTCATATCACAAGTGTCGATAGAGTTTACGTGTGGTGAAGTTTGCTTAGAGATAACCATATTCTTAGCAATGGCCTTTCTCATATTATCCATAGGGATAATTTCTACTCTTCCGCTAGCAGTGAAGCTAGGAGCGGCAGCAGGTGCAGCCTTAGGTGCAGCTGCTTGAGCGGCCGGTGCAGCAGCTTTTGGTGCAGCCCCTCTATTGCTCAAGTAGTT
>JBFHGF010000054.1:0-11981 GCA_041583335.1 Bacteriovoracaceae bacterium | reverse complement strand
TCTATATAACAGTGAAAAGAAAAGAACTTGAATAGGAATAAGGACTTGTAAATGGTACAAACAAATCGTTTTACACAAATTATTAGGTACTTGGGGATGGTTTTCCTCCTGATTACCTTTGCTTCTTGTAAGAGCGATGTCGAAGATAAGACACATGAAACTAATCAAAGTGTCATGAATGTAGACAGTTTGAAGATTACAGGTTCAAACAACATGAGGGCCAATAAGTCTGAAAACTCCATGATTGTGAAGAAGTACTATGCGATCTCGGCCTGCTTTTCAGAGAATAACTTAGGTCAGAAACTGGACCGTCGTCGTGTAGAGGTAAGTGGAACTCCCCTTAAAAATGGTGTGAATGTAACGGATGCCTCAGGTTGTATCTACTGGGAGCATACCTTCGACTATGACTATACCGGATCTAATCGTTGTCAGGTCCACTCGCAAATCGTGAAGATCCCAAGCTCAGGCTTTCAGAAAACGGTCAACTATGCCATTGATACACTTACTGATCAAATCACGAACCTCGAAAGAGGTAAAGGTTGTACGGTACTTGAAGATGTCGATTCCATTAAGGCCTTTGGAAATAATGGTGGACCTCTTATTCTTGAAAAAATCAACCTCTTCTGGGCCGGTGAGCAAGATGAGAAACGCTCAGACGTAAGAACCCTCACCTACAGAACTAATATTCAATCTTGTTTGAAGACTCGTGCTACTGATGAGCCACTCACAAGAACGTATATCAATATTCAAATTCGTGACCGCTCAGGTCTTCATGAGCCTATTAATATTGAAAATATTCAAACGGATGAAAAAGGTTGTTTTGATCGCCTCTTTTCAAGTCCCTACGAGCAATTTTCTTATAGCCATTGGCTGGAAAAAGATGTGGCCATTGAAGTGATGGAAGGACCTCTTCAAGGGGCAACCACTGGTGCTTTAATTTACATTAACCCTTATGAGATTGCACGAACCTTCTTTGGTATCGATAGCCGCTATGACAATGAGCCCATGGTTAACCCTCTTCCAAAGAATAACCGCATCCACATTGATGGGGTGATGTATATTCAAATTGGTAATGATGTGGAGAAGTTCACTGTCGACAATAACCTCAACCTTACCACAAGTAAGGCCTATCAGATTGTACTTAACCCAAGAATCTATCGTGGGCACCGCTTTACTAAAGATGCCGCTCAATATGTAAAAATGCACGATGGTCGCTTTAGACTCAAGTTTATGATCTTGGCACCAGACAAGGCCGATATCGAAATTGATGAGACAAACTTTAAAGACTTCACTTATATTACGGGTGCCGACAAAATTGTTGAAGTACGCGACGGGGTTGTGAATAGTCTAATCTCTATTCCTGTGAAGCTTAAAGACCTCCCTCGCTTGGCGACCAGAACAGTGAGTGTATTCAAACTTGAGCCCATTACCGACACAGGAATTATTAGCTCAACCGTGACTGGATTCTTTAAGGCCAAGATTGCTTGGATTAAAACTAATGTTATCCAATCAGATACGCTACAAAGTACCGAGGAACAACTCTCCTATCGAATGGACGCCAAAGAGGCCAAGAGTGATATGCAAAGTGTTAGTGATCAACTGGCCAGCAATATCGAAACCGTTCTCGCTGAGAATATGGCCGAGCCCAGTGCTGGAAGTGATATCCTCAACGAAGTGGAAGGAATTGTTACAGATGAAACGAAGCTTCAGTACAAGAAGTGTATTGAATATCTTTTCACCAAGGCCATTGATGGTGTTGACCAAACAGGAACGACGACATGTAGATTTTCTGCGGGTAGTTTTGATGTAAAAGAAAACACTTCTAACCCTTATGAACTCGATGACACCCCTAAGAATATCTTTGTAAAAAGACAGCTTGGCCATCAGTTCCCCAAGCTTGTATATGAATCAACAAAAGCAAAAGATATCGAGGAAGCCGTTTCTGTAACTGAGGCGCTTAACGATGATGATGCTCAGGACAAGGCCCAAGAGGCAAAGAAACTTAAAGAGGCCAATAAATTCAATCTACCAGAAGGTGTGATAGGAAGCCTCTACGATAAAGTAAAAGTGAGTGACCTCAACAAAGAAGACAAGCGCTACATGGCCGTAATGGCCTTAATCTGTAGAGATGCTTTTCCAGAACCCGAGCAGAGAGATGGACTTCTTTCACGTTGGCTTGGAAAATCAGAGAACCCTGAGTACAAACGTTGTGTTCGTAACCCAGAGCGTTTCTTTGACCTTAGTGCCTATATGCACTCAAGCAAGATTGATGAAATCATGCCTAGATACTCAACCGGATTTAACCTTAGTATTGGGGCGCGATTCTCGACTTCTTATGGAACCAACAGAAGTACCTACCTCTCTAAGAGAGTGGGGGCCGACCTAGGAATGAAACTTCCTCTTGGGGAATACTTCGGCGCTGGAATCAAACTCTTTGACCTCTCCTATACTTGGAGTGAGGGTGAAAGTGAGAACCAGAGCTGGTCTGATGACGTTAGTAACTCAAGAAGTTTATCTATTGAAAAATTTGTGATCGATGTAAAAGGTCAATTTGAAAAATGTGTGCTCTTTACTGGTAAAGATTATATCAGCACGGCGACGATGACGACCATGGGAATGGCCGCAGGCCTAGGAGGAGCTCCTATTCTTCTGCCTCGCCAGCTCAACCAATTCAATGAGAAGCTTGATAAGCAGTACTACCTCTGTGATCAACCCAAGACCATCTCTGTGAGTGAGCCTTGGTATTACATTCAGGCCGATGTCCCCAGTGCTCCCATGCTCTCAGATAATATGGGACCAACAGAGAAGAAGCTCATTAAGGTACTTCGTGGTGAGTCAACATTTGAGCAATTCAAGAAGATCTTTGAAGATGAGACCAAGGTATACTTACTTGAATCAGGAAATAATTCAGCGACCCCCGATCAGAAACTCTATGAGAACTGGGGTCACCTACTTGAGACAGTACCGCCACCAGCAGCGGCCAATAAGCTTCTGATTAATAACTACCAAGGGGCATTCCCCGGTACGATTCAATAATTAGAATTTGTAAACCACACCGACTTCGACTTTAGAGCCTATTAGGGAGCTAAAGTCGACAGATTGGGTCTCTCCGGGCAAGACAACAGTTGAGAGGTTGCTAAACTTGTAAAGTGAACCACCGGCCCCCAAAAAGAGTCCAAACTTAGACTCTGGAAAGAACCTAAGGGCAGCTCCGTAATCGAGACCGAACATATTACCTTTGTACTCACCAATGCCTTCAGAGATAATTCTAAAATCGCCGGTAAGAGTAAGGTTGCTATAAACTTCAAGGTTAATAAATGAAGTTCTCAGTGGCACCCAAGCGATCCCCCCTTTAACCATAACACTTTTCATTGTGAGTTGATCTACTTTAGCACTGAGATAGGATAAACCGACTCCCCAATGTATGGCGTGATAAGGATTCTTGTGCTCATAGAGAAAATCAATCTCAGTAGCACTGTCCAGTTCTTCACTGAGGTCTTCCTTTGTGCCATCGGCATTTTCTAAATCACCGGTAATCGTTAACGTTGAGGGGGATAACTTCATGGTGAGAAAATTATTTTGATCGAGGGGATCTTTAACTTCTTCATCTATGAGGACTTCATGTTCTGTAATTGAGCGAGGATCATCAAAGGAGCGATTCTCTTGCGGCAGATAGACATCCACCACTTTTATCCAGGCCACCTGACCATTGACCATCACCGGCAACATGGTGCCATTTCTGCGTTTTACATTTCCCACCATCAGTTGCTTACCCTTACGGACATAGCCAATGGGACTCTCTCGATCAAGGTCAGCATAGATCACGGCCCTTAGGGAATCCACCACGGCCATTTGCGAAGCTTGAGCACTTAGGCAAAAGAGATAGGAAAATGCCAAGAGCACATAGGTCGATAAAGAGAATGAAGAAAAAGGAATACGCATCAAAAGTATTTTACTCCGTCATCACAATATACAACTTATTGTAACCATAATGAGGGCCAAGCACTAGAGAAAGGAATATTGGGAAAGTTTATCCAAGGCGATGACCGACTAAATTAATACAGTCGGTCATTTAATGATCTCTTCGATGACAGCAAGCTTCTCTTCACGCTCTTTCTTTTGCGCGAAGATCATGGCCGGAACAACTCGCTCCTTACAATCTTCAACAGAGCAGCGCTCACAGGTGCGCCCCACAATCTTGGCCTCAACTTTTTGATCATCACCAAAGTTAATCTTTTCGTGAAACTTATCATTCTTGGCCAGGCCTAGGGTAAAGCAACTATTAACTTCGGCATCAGTAGTACGCTTACGGGCCATTGAGAGCGCGAAGTAGCGACCACCATCGGCCTCCATTTGGCTGAATTGACCGCCGACAAAGTAATCAGAGCTATCATCTGACTTTGCGGCCTCCTCCAAGAGTTCAATCGTAATCCAGCGACGACAGTAATGCTCACGCAAACTCACTCCATGGGGATGGTGCAGCTTACCTAGGTGCAACTCTTCCGTAATATAGTAGCGCCCTGGGGCCCTTCTGGTATTTTCGTTACAACGAAGAAAGAAGAATTGATCGAGCCCAAAATGATGGGGCAATACTTGAGTCAGGCGCTCCATCAGAATTTCAGGAGGAACCGCAAAGTGTTCAACAATTTCTTTAAAAACAGAAGATGAAAAATTAGTGAATTTAAAAAAGTGCTCTAAGTCTTTGATTAACTCGGTCTCAGGAATGAGGAAGGCCTCGGCAAAATAACGACACTGATAATCAAAGAGCAATTCTTTAAAACGCAGCTGACCTTTAGGGGCCGAATTACGGCCTTGGTCAAGATCTTCATCGGGTCCAAGCACTTGGGCCCCTAGTTCTTTGGCCAAGAAGAAAATTTGCTGACGAATATCTAAGTTAGAATTGAGATAGAGAGTCTTCGGCCTCTTGCCACGGTAGACACTTGTTAGTCCTAAGTGGGAGGGGTACTGACCAAGTTTTTCTAAATCCACATGGACATGGTACTCGTGGGCCAAGACGTCTGTTAGAGTCTTGGCAAGGCCTTCCTGGTTGAGAATTCCCTCATCGTTGCTTTTATTCATTAAGTTGATTAAACGCTCGCGATGGAGGGTGGCAAACTCTTCCAAGACGGGAAAGTGATTACTGTTGACTTCGATATAGGCCCTTAGGGCCGATTGATTGAGCTCATCAATGGAGACATCATAACTCTTGGCCAGCTCAGAGACAGTCATAAGAAAGGATGTAAATTTCTCCGGCGCATGGCTCATGAGATCATAGACATCTTGCTCACCGATACCAAAGGCATCAAGAGGAAGATTGGTTACTAAATCCCCTTCTAAGAACTCAAGAAGTGGATGGAGCTTCTTCCCCATTTTAACTGAAACCAATTCATCAATCGATATATCTAGCGCTTGGGCCAGTCCCAAAAGCTTTTCAACTTTGGGGTACTTCTTCCCTTTTTCAATTTCGTTTAAATAGCTGTGGGATAATCCACTTTTTTCAGCGAGGTCTTTCAGAGATAGGCCCTTCTTTTGACGAAGGCGCCTAATTTTGAGGCTCAATACAAATTTGAGAACATTTTTACTAATCAATGAAAGACCTTTTGGTGAATATACTAGCAATAACCTTTATACAGTTATTTATAACCTCTGAAAAGACAATTTCAATGATTGTCTATCCATGCGTCATTCACTTAAGCTCGCTACTCAACCACTGGATAAGTGTATCCCAAGAGTCTTGATCGGCAGCAGCATTGTAGCTGAGGGGTAAAGCAAATTTCTTCCCCAACTCTGTAGCCCCCGGATTAGTAAAGGCATGCTGAGCACCATCATAATTCTTTAGTTGCATATCAATGCCGGCCTCTTTGAACTCTTTTTGGATATCTTTGAGATCTTCTGGCTTAACCATGGGATCCGCGGCCCCATTGAAGATATAGACATCTCCTTTGAAGGCGCCTTTGTGTGCCTTAATGGGAGAGCGTAAGCTTCCATGAAAACTGGCCACGGCATCGAGATCAACTCCCATACGCGCCATGCTAAGAACGATGCCTCCACCAAAGCAATAGCCAATGGCACCAATTCTATCCTTATCCACTTTGGGGTGGGACTTCAAGGTTTCCAATGCGGCATTAAAGCGCTTCTTTGCCTGCTCTAGATTCTTAAAGACGGCCGAAGAAAAGGCCATGGCATCCTTCGGATGGGCGGCCTGCTTGCCTTCCCCATACATATCGAGGGCAAACGCCACATAGCCTTGCTCGGCCAACATATCGGCCCTTTTACGGGCGTAATCATTGTGCCCCCACCACTCATGCACCACAAGCACACCAGGAAGCTTAGCGCTACCACTGTCCGTTGGATAGGCCATATAGCCTTTCATGGTCACATTGCTATCAGCACTCTTGTAATCGATTTGTGAATGTTGAATTTTAGGAGAAGTGGCGCAACTTACCAGCATAGTTAATAGAGTTGTCTCTAAACATAGAGAGAAAAGGGCCTTGGGAGCCTTTTTAAACACAGACATAGAATATCCCCTGAGATTTAAATTAAAAATATGAGAATATGCTAGGGCAATGCCATGCTGATGTCAGCAAATATCCTTTAGGCAATAGATAGAAATGTTAGGCGTAGATTAAGCGGCCTTCTTTTGAGAAGAACGCGAGAGGAATTCAATCACTTGGTCTTTTTCCATAGGTTTACTAAAGAGGTAACCTTGTCCGTACTTACAACCCATTTGTTTAAGCATCTTCAGTTGTGACTTCGTTTCAATCCCTTCAGCGATAACCGTTTTGTTAAGGCCATGGGCCATATCCACAATGGACTTAACGATCACATAGTTATTGTGATCTTCTTCCATAGATTGAACAAAACTCTTATCCACTTTTAGGTTATTGGCATTAATTTTATGAAGTGAACTTAGGGACGAATAGCCCGTTCCAAAATCATCAAGTGCAACGGAGTAACCCTTTTCACGACATTTAGAAATCCAATCATAAACAAAGCTGCCATCAACAAAAACACGTTCTGTAATTTCTAACTTGATTTGTTTGGGATGAATTTTATTGAGCCAAGTCGACTTCTGAAGGATTTCAAAAAGTTTGGGATCTTGCATCTGACGACCACTCACATTGATCGAACAAAAGAGACGAGGAATCTTCCCTAACCTTTCCACTAGACTTTTTTGAATCTCACCAAATTCTCTACAGGCGGTATCCGTAATCCAATGGCCCAAGGGAACAATAAGGCTGGTCTCTTCGGCAATCCCCATAAAAATATCGGGTCTAACCAAACCATGCTCAGGGGAATTCCAGCGGGTCAAGGCCTCAAAGCCAACAACATTCTGGGTTTCAATACTGACAATCGGTTGAAAGTGAATTTTGAACTCGCCATTATCCAAGGCCTCATGCAATTCTTTTTCGTAACGAATTTTTTGAATAACATCCAGTCCGAGGTTGATATCTGTAATCTCAGTATTACTATTACGAGATTCTTTAATCTTAAGTTTCTTATTTTGAGTAATACTCTTGTTCACCCTTAAGGTTTCACGAGTACGTTTCGCGAGCATATTGATAAGAAGACGAACAATGGGATCGGCCTCATCAATTCTTTCACTCAAGGCCTCTTTGGAAACTACGGAGAGCACCACATCGGTATTGGCCTTGGCCGAAGTCTCACGTCGTGAACCATCAAGCATGGACATCTCACCAAAGATTTCACCGGGACCAAGCAGAGCAAGTGGAGTGCTCTCATCACGACTGGTAACGTAGAGTTCTACCTGACCACTCTCAATGAGGTAAGCACAATCTCCCGATTGCCCTTCTTTAAATATAGTTTCGTCTTTGGGGATGAGCTTTGAAAACTCTGTCCCATTCTTTTTGTCGTTCATCACTTTTGTTTTATCGGCACAACCCCTACTAAAGCTTGAGCAATAAAAGCTTTTTTTTTATTCAAAAGTGATTACAGGGACTTATGCATGAACAAAAGCGGTAAAAAAATCGAGACCATCTCAGAAAAGGACCTCTATTTCTAGGCGGTCCTTTTTGTGAAGAGTGAATCAATTAATTTCTTAAAGAATCTATACTTTTTAGAGGGTAATCGAGGATGGTTTTGCGCCAATCTCCATACATAGGATTGGGCAAAAGAATATAGCGGGTACCAAAGAATTCATTCTTCTTTGAGACTTGTTGCTTACGTTTCTTCATTTCTTGTGCGTTATAATCATCTGAGAAATCCGAGAGGTTGTCCCCGATTAATTGGATGATGTGACAAGAGTTTTTAAAGAGCGCTCGCCTCACCTCTTTAGAGTGAACCTTATCCCTTCCTACCATGAACTTTTTCTCGGTGGGGATTCCTACCTTTTCTAGATTTTCAATCGTTTTATCCAAGAGGTAGGAGCGGCGATTGGTAATGAAAATGGGCTCGACTCCAAGGTCACGAACTTTACTAATATAGGAGACAACTCCAGGTAGGGCCGGCGCCTTTGCGAGGTTTACCCATTCATCCCAAGTTTCATCACGATAAGTTTCCCCTTTTTCATAGAGGGTTCCCTGATAGTAGGAGTTATTAAGTACCGTTTCGTCAATATCTAATACCACACAGGCCGGTAATTTTTCTTTATAATTTTTCATCACTTTTTGCACATAGAGATAGGCCACATTATAACCTTGCTCATAGAGTGCAGCAGCTTCTGCTGAATTTTGAAAGTACTTAGTGGCCACCAAGAAAGGAGTTTGAGGGTTGGCATTGTCCTTCTTTCCTTGGTGGGCACAGCTCGTGAAAAGGAGAAATGTTAAAATTAATGCATACTTCATATAACCTCTATACGACTTTATTTTATATTCTATAGGTTTATTTTCTATTCCATTGGGATTCATCAAAGAAATGGAGCACCTTCTTTTGAAATTCCTCATCACTCAAAGCGCAGAGCACTTCATTATTTTTTAAACTCACCTCTTCGCCAATAGCTTCACCAAACTTTTCCACAACCGCATCCATTGAGGCCTTTTTAAGGAGATGAATCATAGGATAGGGAGAGCGATTAACAAAGTTACCACGAGCATCCTCATCCTCTCCTTCAAAGCGAAAGTGGGGGTGAAAAACCACCATTTGAACGTCATTAAGTAGCCCTAAAATATCCATTTCTAATTCTATAATCGAGCAAAGGTTGAGAAAAGGAATAAAATCATCACTACACTCAGGAAAGACCAAGAGCAGATTTTCATTACTTGACTGTCTCATATCCTCAACACTTGCTTTAATCTTAGCAATGGCCGCATCGATAAGTTTGATATGATCATTGCCTGAAACCAGCGATATTTCCCAATGACCCTTATTCCATGAAGGCCTGGCAAAGGGACAGAGGTTTAAACCAATGACGACATCTTCAACCCACTTTTGGGTCAATGTCGCAACAAATTGATTAAAATCATTTGAACCATTACTAGGATTCAAACTCTCCTCCAAGGGAAAAAGCTAGTCTTCACAAATTGGAATTATTGTACTTAAAAACCGACGAAGAAGCCACCGTGATCACGCGCTAATTCTTGTAAAAATACATAGGCAGGAGAATCCTTCTTCTTTAAAAAGGCCGACCCCACTCCGATGGTGTTGATTCGAATTTTTTTACGATTCTTATTTTTCGCGTAGAGGAGGATTTCGGAGATATTATCAGGTGTTTTGGTATTGCCCTTTGTCGGCGCTCCATCAGAGAGCACGACAAAGTCTGTGGCCTCGGGATAGGTTTTAAAAGTATATTCTAGTGCCTTTGAAGTGGGAGTATATCCCACGGCAAGAAGATCCAATAAGTACTCATAGATTTCAGTTTTATTGTATTCACTGAGGTTTCTCATTGTGCCCCAAAGGGGTTTATAGGGACGAGTATAAAAAGGAAAGGCCACTACATCGAGTTCATAATCTGCTGGCATGGAAGTAATCAGCATTTTGAGTCCGGCCTTAACTTGTCCAATACGGTCTTCCCTATTCATCGAACCACTTACATCAATAATGAAGACGATCTTCTTGCCCCTAAACTCAAAGCCAACATCAACGGGCAGACCTTCCCCACGATAACTGGGTTTATTTTCCCCTGACAATTTTTGTTTAAGTTTCTTAATTTCTTCTTCTTGCACTTTTTGCTTACTTTGGGCATCGGCCTGCATTTCATTGATCTTCACCTGAAGCTTTTTAATCACTTCCTCACGTACTTTTATTTGATCAAAGAGGGCCTTTGGGTCTTCCTTCACATCAATCGATACTGGACCTCGAGACTTTTCAACAGGTGGTGAGTCTTTCACGGCCTTTGGAACGGTGACAAAGAGAATTATCACAGCACCAAGTGCCCCTGTCAGAATATCTAAAAGGGCGATATTCAAGCCGGGAATTTCCTTTCTCTTGACCATATTATCCTGCGGACTTTTGTTGTTCTTTTTTGATTTCGAGGCGATTTACAAAATTGGTAATTACATATTCTTTAATATGAGCGTGAAGTTTGTCCGTCTCTTCTTGGAGGCGGTGAAAAAGACCGGTCACAATAGCGCTTAAGACCAAGGCGACTAATGTTGTGTCAAAGGCCACCCCCAACAGAGAAGTTATCTTCTCCATATCCCCTTGTGAAGCAATCGCTAAAGCCTGTGAGATCCCTATCACTGTGCCAATAAAGCCAATCGAGGGGATTAACCACAGCAGATAACGAATATTGGAGTGCTCACTTTCATGAAGTTCCCGCGAGATATCGCTTTGAATAGAAATCACATCAATGGTTTCACTCATCGAAAGGGTCGACTTAAATTTTAGGAGAGCAGTATTGAGCAACCTACCTAGAATTGAGTTTTTCTGAGATTTAGAGAGGTCACTCATTTTCTTTTCTATATGGGGAATATCCAACGGCAGAAGAACATGCCTATCAGAAGTAGGAAGGAGATTTAAACAAAGGGATTTAAACTCTTTTTTTATCTCTGATCGGCCTTTTTGAATTTCAAGAAAGGCCCACAGAGACGAGAAGAAAATGAAACTTTGAATAATCCCTCCATTTCCTAAGTCACCACCCATCAATATAAAGAAGCGCTTAAGTGCAGGAGTATTGGAAAAGAATTGATGACCCGTCATCATGATAAAGGTATAGGCGATAGAGGCCAGGGCCGAAATGATATAAGATCGTTTTAAAGAGAGAGCTTTCATACCCACCCATATCGGATAATTTTAATCAGATAACGAGTTTTATTTTATATCTATCTAAAATCACTGATCATTTATTCTTATTTTACCTACTTCTGCGAATATTCATTATCCATTAGAATAAAGTTAAAGGAGTTAAGTAAATGATCGAATTTGATGAAGTATCCATGCCCAAGAGCACCTCTTTTCTCATCGTTGAAGATGAATCGGACATCGCAGAAATCATTGAGCAACAACTCTTAGAAATGTCATTTTCAGGGACCATTTTCAAAGTAGATTCCTTTGATGAGGCCAAGAAAACTCTTGAGAATAATCCCATCAGCTTCATCATCAGTGACTGGAATCTATCAGGACTTACAGGCCTCGATCTTTTAAAATATATTCGAACTCATGATACACTTAAGCAGATTCCTTTTCTTATGGTAACGGGCAACGATGATATCGATGAAATGCTTAGGGCCACTGAAGAAGGAACTTCTGATTACTTGGTAAAACCTTGGAACGAAACTGAATTGAAACAAAAGGTTTTTAGCGCTTGGGAATTTCACAACTCCTCTCATTCATAGCTCACTTACCGAATCACGTCCTTGAGATTTTTTTCTTCATTCTCATAAGCCCTTGTGCATTTGCTACTGTTGAAGTTTCCACCGAATATCGTTGGCATCCCGAAAATATAGCGGGCAAGAAGTATGCGGGAAAATGTTATGAGATTGATATGGAGACGGCCGGCAATAAATATATTAGCGCCGTCCCCTCCTCTAAATGCCGTCCCTGTGACGACAAACTCACGCACCTGTGGATTCCCAAAGAAGGAG
>JBFHGF010000053.1:0-12156 GCA_041583335.1 Bacteriovoracaceae bacterium | reverse complement strand
CGCAGGCATGGCACGAGTGCCATCGTCCATTCCGATCCAGTCACGGTTTCCACCCACATAACTAAGGGCATCTCCTTGTCCATCTTGATAGGAAGTAGAAAGAGTCGCCTTTGCAGTGAACTTATCGGGAATATCTTTAGTACGTAAATCAACGGCCCCACCCCCGAAACTACCAGGAAGCTCGGGTGTATAAGACTTTGTGATCACCATACTCTCAAGAATTCCCGAGGGAAAGAGGTCCAACTGAACCACTCTTCTGGTTGGGTCCGGAGACGGAAGACTGGTTCCATTGAGAAGAACATTAGAATAGCGCTCCCCTAGACCGCGAATATAGACAAATTTACCATTGACCACGGTAAGACCGGTCACACGGGCCAAAGAGGCAGCGGCATTGGAGTCCCCACTCTTACTCATTTGCTCGGCCCCAAGAACATCGGCAACAGTGGAAGACTTACGACGAACTTCAATCAAGGATGCAAGAGATCCTTTAACATGAGGAGCGACCACCACAAATTCCTCTAGTTCCAAACCAGTAGGAAAGAGTCTAACTTTTAGTGCTTCTTCTTTTCCTGCCATAACGGCCTGATTGGTAAGGGTACGGGTAGCATAGAGCTTATGAATAATGGATACCGAGTAGCGCCCCTCTGGGACTTTGGCCTGCCACTTCCCCTTTCTATCGGTGGTAAACGTTTCAGAAATTCCAGAGAGATAAACTTTTGCCCCAGCGACAGGACCATCATCACCAAGGACTGTACCCGAAAGCACTCCACTTGGAAAATTGGCGTCAACTTTACGGGCCAGCTCGGGTTCCGAAACTTCGGTATCCCATTGCTTGCTTTCAGCAAAGGTGTTGATCAAGACCTGAGTACTTTCTCCGTCAGCAATAACAAAGGGAACACTTTTGACCTTCTCCCCTTCTTTAACTTCGAAGAAGTGGCGACCGGCCGTGAGATCTTCAAAAATTAATCCATCAGCGTCTGTTTTGATCAGTTTCTTTCCATCTAAGGAAATTTCGTAACCTGAGCGAGGAATACCATTTTCAAATACAGTGGCCTGAAAGGTTCCCTTGGCAAAGAGAGAAAAGTTCGTAAACAGTAGTAGGGATACAACGAAAGACCTTAGAAACATAAGGCAACCTCTTGCGTACAACGATTCATGGCCTCTCTTAGGGCCAAGGCCTTTTTAAAGAGGTCTGGACGCTGAATATAAGTTAAGTATTTTTCCGTGGTGGAGTAATCTCCAACCATAAAATTGGCATAGGCCAGAGCGTATTGCATATCTTGATCATTCTTAAGCTCTGTGCGCTGCCCTTTTTCCCCAAGGAGAACCATCTTATTGAAGTCTTCACTAAGGAGGGCCAAGGTAATATTTTGTTTGAGCTTCTTAACTGGGTTTCTGATTTCCATCGCTAGATTCTGTGCCATCACTTCGTGACCGGCCTTACGCCATAGTTCAGAGGCCTCAACCAAGTATTCGGGGTGAAATTGAGAAAGCTCAGTAAAGAGTTTTGCAGAGGCCGTAATATTGCTCACCTTAACATAGGAGCGCACAAGGTCTTTAGTAATCTCTTCATCTTGTGGATCTTTTAAACGGGCGACCTCACCGAGAGTAATGGCCTTTTGAAATTCATTGGCATTACGATACATCTGTCCCATACGAGCGAGGTCGAGGGCCGAAATAGCATAGTGATCCACCATATCCTTCGCTGTTTCAAAGCTCACTTCATAGAGGTGGTTTTCCATGAGGTAGTACCACTTCTGCTTCATCAAAGAGATTTCTTTTGGAAATCTTTTGATTCCCTCATGAAGCACACTCCATGCCAGATCGGCCTTCTCGCTATCAAAGAGAAGATTTGATTTAAGCTGATAGAAGCGCAAACGATCAACAAGCTGTGCCTCATGCTTTTCAAGTACCTCAATTCCCTTTGAGAATTGTTTAAGTCCAAGATAGGACTCGGCCAATCCCTCATAGAGATCAACGGAATCCAGGCCTTCTTTCTGTGCCGATTCAAAGGCACTTAAGGCCTCTTGATAGCGCTTTTGCTTCAGTTCCAAAATACCTTTTAGGGCAAAGAAGCGCTCAGGAATAACATCGTGAGGATTCTTTATGGCCCCCAGAACACTTGCAGCACGGGAATAATTCTTATTGGATATGAGAAGGGCCGCCAATTCTAAGGGATCGAGGTCTTCTCCTTCATCTGCTCTTACCGAGTGGGTGGTGAGCAAGTTATTGAATAGAAATAAAGTTAAAAAGATATAGTATTTCATGTCTCTCTCGTCATTTAATTTTTTTAATTCAAGTTAAAGCTAATCTTCTGTTTGACCCAAACCTTAACGGCACCACCTTTATAAGTGGCCGGATCAAACTGCCAGCCACGCACGGAATCCATAGCAACATCATCAAAAATACCGGCAGGAGTACTGGCCAGTAATTTGATTTGCTCTACCGCGCCAGTTTTATCGACCAGAATATTTAGAACCACTTCCCCACCAATTCCTCTATCACGAGCGTACTCGGGATACTTAAGTGGTGGACGGTATGTTGCACGTGGTACTTCATCAACGGTATCTTCAGTCATAACCACGTCACCATTATTACCGAGTAGACCTTCAGCACCTTCGGCCAAGAACTCAAATTGTCCTAATCCAAAACTTGATCCTCCCAGAGCACCGGCCAGGGACGGAGGAGCAATCTTAGGTTTTGATTTCTTAACTTTCTTTCGCTGGGCCACTTTTGGCCTAGGCTTCTTCTTTGTCTTATGGGCCACATCAAAGGAGGTTTTAGAAGAAGCTTTCTTATTCTTCTTATGTCCTTCCAATCCATTCATGATCAAAAGACCAAACATCACGATAAAAATACCCAGAAGGCCTCCAAGGGAAGGAAGGTATTTAAAGGCCAGTTTCTTTGACTTTGCTTTGTTATTACTCTTACTTTTAAGATCGTCTCTCATAATCTCTACCTCTTACTTCGTATTAGGAAGCTTCACTTTCCGCAGCGACACCAACATCCTTAGCACCGGCCAAGCGACAAGCATCAACCACTTCAAGTAAGCGCTCAGCAGAGACACCCTTGTCTGTTACCACAAGAACACTCTCACTACTGCCTGACTTCATCAACTCACGCACTTTACTTTGAAGAACCCAAACACGTGTGGGCTGACCATCCACATACACTTTACTATTTTGATCGATATAAACACGGATACTCTTCGTACTAGCGGGTCCAGCGCTAGAAGCTCCCGGTCTTTCCAGATCAAGCTTCATATCTTTTACAAAGGTTGTGGAAACCATAAAGAAAATAAGGAGGATAAAAACCATATCGATAAGGGGAGACATATCGATCTGTGTTTCTTCCTCTTGTCTAGCTATTCTACGCATGTGCCTCTCCATTAGCTTGCTCACCATCTCTATGATTGAGAGGTGACCAATATTTTTCAATCTGCTCTTCCATGTCATTGAGAAGACCAGACTGTCTTTTTTCTAGTAAACGACCAACAATCAGGCCGGGAATGGCCACGGCCAGGCCCATTTGGGTTGTGATCAAGGCCTGTGATATACCACCAGCAATACCACCCGATTGGGTAAAAAGGCTCATATCAGCAAGAGAATCAAAAGTTTCAATCATACCCGAAACCGTCCCTAGAAGTCCCAACAAAGGAGCAATCATCACTACGGTTCTGGTTAGTACTTTATACTTATTAAGATCATCTTCTTCTTCACTAAGAAGAAAGAATGCATCTTCTTTTGCTAATCCCTTTTCTTTGAGTTCACCCAAACGGCGACAAAAATCAAAGTAACTTCCCCATGGGCCACGACTCAAAAGCATCACTCTATAGGTCATTGCAAACCATAGGGCCGCCGCGCCTAAGAGAAGAGGTGGCATAACGAAGCCACCATCATGGTAAAGTTCGACCAAAAGGCCGGAGACTCGACTAAGCATTGGTCATATCCTTATCAAAACGATTGGATAGTCTTAGGGCCTCGCGTTCAAGAAGAACTTTGATTTTCCCGGACCAACCACCAAGGAGATTCCCCATCAAGAGGGCCGGAATCGCAACCACAAGTCCAAGTTTAGTCGTGATGAGTGCCTCAGAAATACCACTTGAAAGAAGCTTGGGATCACCTGTACCAAATTCCGTGATGATATCAAAAGTGGAGATCATCCCCGTCACTGTCCCCAGTAGTCCTAGCAGAGGTGCTACCGCGGCCATCACAAGAATAATGGCCCCAAATTTATCAAGAAAATTAAGTTCACCTAAGATAGATTCGTGAATGATATTCTCACGTGCTTCCCTTTCTTTATTACGGGCCAAGAAGATATTGCCTAGAACACGGTCAAAGGGTGTCTTTC
Organism: Bacteriovoracaceae bacterium; assembly: GCA_041583335.1. Classification (GTDB taxonomy): domain Bacteria; phylum Bdellovibrionota; class Bacteriovoracia; order Bacteriovoracales; family Bacteriovoracaceae. The sequence continues at coordinate 7,806 of JBFHGF010000053.1, read as the reverse complement.
TCGCTGAAACAATCGTTTCTAGTTCAGAGAGATCACCTTGATTAATTTTATCAAGAAGCCCTTTATCAAGGCGACTTGCCGAGTAGAGGAGAATTCCACGAATCACAACCAAGATCATGGCCACAATCCCCAGCACAGCAATCACATAAGCTATAGATCCACCGGCCTCAAGCATTTCCATAGTGCTCTTTTCTTTCTTTACTTCAATCCCCTTCTGGGTGTTTTCATAGAGGAAAAGGGGAATCATAGAAAACTCATTGCTTCCCGTTAGGCGATCAATTCCCCCTTGGAAAGAAGCTTCGCTCATTTTTAATTTTCCAAGTCCTGCAGGCATAAGCGCCGAAGTTTGACCTTGGAAATGACCAAAAGTTGCAATGCGCCCGATCTGAAGAGTTTCCCCTTTCACAAGTTTTCCATCTGTAGTGAAGAACTCGCGCTCTACTTTATAGATAGAGGAATCTCTATTCATTTTCTTGGTGGCCTGTGCAAACATAAAGGCCAATTTTTCTTCTGATTTCTTCTTTGCTTCCCAGACGTTGTCAGGAATCTCGAGGCTCACTTTACCTTGTAGAAGAGTGGTATCGACCATGGCATTGGAGCCCTCTATCGTTTCAAGACTTCTTTCTGCTTCCATAAGTTTTGCAGAAAGAAGTTCATTGGACTTAGTAAGGCCAAGGAGTTGATCTTGATCTTTTTTAAGTTCATTTTGAGCGGACTTAACTTTACTCGCGAATGTCTTCTCGATCTCACCTTTCTGGGCCATGAGGGAGCGCTTCTGTGCCTGGAGAAAAGCAAGTTCACGTTGGTAGGTTTTTAGAAGGCCATCATCAGCAATGATTTTCTTCTTAATATTATTTGTATTATTTGTAGGTGCCGTTTGCGCATAAGAAAATCCTTGAAACGTTAAGGCCAATGTCATGATTGCAGTAAGCTTTTTCATATGAGTCTCTCTATTTAAGTAATCGTTTAAATTTAAAGGATATTGGGAATATCGTATCTTCCCGAACGGATTTGTTTCTTAAGCCCGTCAAAGAGGTTAAGCACACTTTCAACTTGTGCTTTATCTGAGATGGCCACAAATTCATAGGCACCATCTTCTTTTTTGCGAGCGAAACCTACTTTATTATCTGTAGTCTTATAGAACATGGCGGCCATACCGAGTTTAGCGACACTTACCAAATGATCCTCACCATCAAGAGTAACCATCTGGCGGTGGATACCATTTTCTTTCCCTAGACGCAGTTCATCTTCGATGAAGGCCCATAGACGACCCATGGCCTTTTGCGTGTTCATGGTTCCGGCCGAGAGTCCGTCTTCGATTTTTCTGATCTCGGAAAGTCTTTTTTCCTTCTGAAAAGGAAGTGAGGCCATAACGACTTCTTTAATGGCAGTAATTTCTTTCTCAACGATTGGTCTAAGGGTTTCGCCATCGACACTATTTTTTGCAATTTCTGATTTAACCGTCTCAAGACGTCCTCTAGATTGCTTTATGGCCATTTCTTGCTGTTCAATCTGAGCATTGATCTGGCTTCTTCTAGCATTAAGGCTTTTTAACTCTCCCGAGAGTTCTTCCTTTCGTGCATTATTTTCAGTATTTAGGGTTTCAACTTCCGCGCGTAAATTAACAATTTTTTCGGCTAGAGTTGAAAGGGCGCTATTGGCCTGGGCTGCGTAGGAGTAATTGATTCCCGCAAGGGTGATTACTGTGATAGCAATTAAGCTTTTAAAACTGAGTGTTTTCATAACGTCTCTCATTTAAATAGTTACAGTCCGTAATATAGTGGGACTTCCTGTCTTCTTCATTAACTCAACTTTAGGACCAGTAAAGGAGGTTAACGGTCTCTCATAATGTTTTGGTATAAGGGTGCTCTCGAGAGAGACATCCGAGAGACACCCTATTTAAATGAGACTAATCTCTGGCCAGATTAGCCCATCCAGCATACCAAGTATCATTTGCGTCTTTTACCGCACCAGCGTAATCAACAGCATCAAAGAAAGTTCCGTAGCGAGCATCTCCAAATGGAGTTACATCACCAAGGTTAACCACTGGAGAAGCGGCCATCGGAGCGTATCCAAGCAGCATAGGATCTGTATTTGTTTCATTGAAGTTATCAATGGTGAAGAGATCAGCAACAGACCATGTTTCACCTGCTTCAGCTTCAAAGTTAACGCTACAATTAAGGAAGTTTCCGATGAATTGGATATTCCCTTGAGTATATGTAGACTCATCGTCGATATCGATACAACCCTTCTTACCACCAGTGATGATAGAGTTTTGCATGTCAACACCAGTTCCTACTCTGAAAAGAGCTGATCCACCTTTAGCTTCGGCACCTTTTGTTCCAAGGATAGTGAAGTTAGAAAGAACAGGGTTAGAAATAGGAGCAGCATCCATTGGTGATTTTCTGTTATCAGCTTCAATCGTATTATTAGCAGCATCTTCGAATTGATCGATGATTACGAATTGAGCACGACCTCTCCAACCAGATGTCCAGTCCATTGAATCGTCACGGTTACCAGTAAGAAGAACGTGTTTTACGTCTACTGTTCCACCGAAGAATTCAACTCCGTCATCAGAGTTCTTGTGTACTTGAATATAATCAACAACAGTTCCGTTACCAACACCTTGGAAAGCGATTCCGTTAAGTTCGTTATCTGGAGTAATTTCAAATCCAGCAAATTCAACTCTTACATACTTAAGTACACCAGAGTTATCCGCTTTATCGTTACCACCGTAAACACCAGTAGAACCTTCACCAGTTGCTTCACAAGGAGCAGCGTCAGAGTAAGTACCACAAGTATTAATAGGAGCATTACCATTGATGACTAGCCCACCCCATTGACCACGGGCCGTGTTACCTTTATTGCCTGTAGTAAATACGATAGGAGCGGCTTTTGTTCCTTCGGCCATGATTTGTGAACCACGTGAAACAACGAGGAAGTCAGCACCTGATTTACCCGTGATTGTTGTACCTGGTTGGATTGTTAGAACACCTCTATCTTTATTATCTCCACCGATGAAAACTCCACCTTGAAGAACCCATAGTTTGTCAGAAGTAAGTAGAAGATCTCCTGAGTAGGGAGCTTTGTCGTTAAGTCCACAAACTTCTTTTCCATCTTGAGTACCAAGAGAATCAGCGAATGTAGGACAGGCTGCGTTTGCAGTTGCTGCTGTGAGTGCCATTGCACCTAATACAAGTGACTTTAGTTTCATGTTCGACTCCTTAAAAATCGTATATGCGTGTAGTGTTTTAGTAATTCTTGAATACGTTTTAGGAGAGACTAAATAAGAAGTCTAAACAGGAAATAATTGAGAATATTAAGATATTGTTAGGAGGAAGTGCGTAAAAATTAAAATGCTATTTCAGCGCACTTAAAGACGTCATAGGCCGGTTCTTCATAAGGGTGGGCGTCGATAAGGGCCCGCAGAGCTTGAGAAATAATTTCATCATCCACAACCATTTCCACCTTAACTTCTGTCACATACTCCAATTGGTTATGCTCCCCTAAGGTAGGGTTTGAACCTGTTAGTGCACGAAATTGACCACGGCCTGTAGTTTCAAAACAGCACTGGTCATAGAGGCCAATCTTACCAGCACCACTAGCGAAAACGGCCTTTTTAACTTCTTCCTTACAGTCTTCAGGTACAAAGAAACATAATTTATACATACAAATTTCCTTTATTTCCCGACCACTTAACGCGGTCATAATTTTGAATTCCAATACTTTCTTACATTCGGAAAAGACAGAGAATACCATTTTACTTTCTTACCGATAACCGTCACCATTTTAACAGAAATCTGACAAGGCCCAAATAATCAATCGTTCAAGGAGGAAGATTATGAAGATGGGAATCTTAACCTTAGCTGCGGCAGCTACAATGACAATGAATCCAATTTACGCATGTGGACAAGATGGACATGATGGTTTCTTACCAGAAAACGACATGTGGATCGGAGTTAACTCTAAATCAGCTGGTGGTATCACTGAAGCAGAGTTCAACGACGTTCTCGACCGTGTTGAAGACATCTACGCTCCAGTAATTTCTGGACGTGGGAAGAACTTCCAAATCGTGAGAAACTGGACGGATGGTACAGTAAATGCCTACGCTCAACAATCAGGAAACACTTGGAAAATCTCTATGTTTGGTGGTCTTGCCAGACATGAGACCATCAATTCTGACGGATTTGCCCTCGTTGCTTGTCACGAAACAGGTCACCACCTTGGTGGAGAGCCTAAGAAGAAATCATGGTGGTCATCAAGCTGGGCCTCTAATGAAGGTCAATCAGACTATTTTGGTGCACTTAAGTGTCTAAGAAAGTACATGGAAAATGATGACAACCAAGCTATCGTTGCCAAACTTAATGTTCCTGCTCAAGTAACAGCTGAGTGTCAATCGAATCACACTGCTGGTTCTGATGTGGCGCTTTGTCAGCGTGTGGCCATGGCCGGACTAAGTACAGCGACTCTTCTTGGAACTTTTGGTGGAACTCTTGGTGGAACTCCAGTTCTTGCCTTTGATACTCCAGATTCTTCTGTAGTTTCTTCAACTAACCACAACCACCCAAAAGCTCAATGTCGTCTTGATACTTACTTTGCAGCTTCTCTTTGTGATAAGAGTGCCGATGAAGATATCGTAGAAGGTGATGTAAATGCCGCTCAATGTGCACGTGTTGATGGATACTCTATCCAAGCTCGTCCAAAGTGTTGGTACAAGCCTTAATAAATACTTAGATTTATTCGTATTTATATGAAAGGGCCGCTCGTAAAAGCGGCCTTTTTTTGTAAAAAATATCCCCTCACCTCATTTCTAAGTGAAAAAATGCTAAGAATTGGCCCTATCGAAATTTATTGGGGGAAATTTATGAAAGCATTAGGATCTGCACTACTACTCACTACTCTTTTCACTTCGCTTTCTAGCTTTGCGGGAACCATCGAAGTTGCCGTTAATCAGAAGTCCACACTAGAATACAAAGTTGTCACTACTCAAGAGGCCTGCGCTCTTACTATTGATCCTTCTTGGAGTCACGAAGAAGACACTACCTATGCCAAGAGTATTCTTGATTACAAAAGCTTTATGACAACAGAGGCCTTAATTGCCCAAGGCTACAAATATTATGGTCTAAGAAATGGTAAGAAGTGTGCTGAAGACGCAAGCAATACCTTCACCTACCTAAGAAATCCAAAACCCATGAATGGTTTTTCCGATCTCTACTTCTACTATGCCACTACGGGTAAGCGCCTGGCCGAAGTGGCCGCTGCCCAAGGGGCCTTTGTCACTGTAGAGCGCATCTATATTAAAGGAGTTGAAGAATTCAAAGATTCCGTAAAGGACGCCCTTTATAACGAAGTCGATAACGCTGTCGATTCTCTTAAGTAAATTGGCCTATTAGTGGCCGCCGGTTTGAACCAACCACAGGCCACTATATACCCCTCCCTTGGCCAAGAGCTCGTCATGGTCACCTTCTTCTACAATACGTCCTTGATCCAAAACTAAGATTTTGTCTGCATTAACCACCGTACTTAGGCGATGGGCAATAATAATTGCTGTTTTGGTTTTCGTCAGCTCTTCCAAAGACTTTTGAATAGCGGCTTCTGTCTCATTATCTACAGCACTAGTGGCCTCATCAAAAATAAAGATAGGAGCATTCTTCAAAATAGCACGGGCCAGTGACAAGCGCTGCTTTTGGCCGCCAGAGAGCTTTTGCCCACGTTCACCAATTAAAGTTTGGTAACCTTGAGGCAGCTCCATAATAAAGTCATGGGCCCAGGCCTTTTTGGCGGCCTTTTCGATATCAACTAGGGATGTCTCAGGCATACCAAATTGAATATTTTCGGCTACGCTGCCGTTAAAGAGATAGACATCTTGCCCTACATAGGAAAACTCGCGCCGAAGGCGTTCAAAATCCCAATCGCGAATAGAGCGATCACCAAGTTTAATATCTCCCGCTTGATATTCATAGAAACGCAGCAGGAGTTTAACCAGAGAACTCTTTCCACTTCCGGTAGGGCCTACCAGGCCGATCGTTTGACCTGGTTCAATACTAAAATTAATTTGAGACAGGATATTGCGCTCAGAGAGCTCATATTTAAAGTCTAAATATTCAAAGCTAATAGCAAAACTCTCTCTTTGATCTTTAAAAGCGCCATTTTTGATTTCAACAGGTGTGTCCATGAGATCAAAGATACGTTGGGTTGATCCCATCGCCCGTTGAAAGAGATCAAAGGTCTCCCCCAGTCCAGTGAGTGGCCACAGCAGACGTTGAGTCATAAAGACCAAAACAGAATAGCTTCCCACTTCGAGCTGACCTTGAGTGGTATAATACCCACCAAGGACTAAAGTACAGAGGAAGCCCATCAATACCACCATTCGTATCAGGGGAGAGAAACTTGAAGAGAGTTTAATGGCCTTGGAGTTGGAGTGGGAATAGTTAAGGCTCTGCTGCTTAAGACGCGAGTACTGAGTCTCTTCAGCAGTGTAACTCTTAATGGTGAGCATTCCGAGAATACTATTATTGAGAAGAGAGCTCAATAGACCGGCCTGATCACGCACATCTTTATATTTGGGTTGAATCAACTTTTGATAATAGAAAGAACCCATGAGAATCAAAGGCACCGGCATAAAAGAAAAGAGTGCTACTGTTGGAGACTGAGAAAAGAAAATCGTTCCCACCGTAACTACAGTGGTGAGAACTTGAATTAAACTATTGGCCCCTCCATCAAGGAAGCGTTCCAACTGATTAACATCATCATTTAAGACGCTGATAAGGTTTCCACTGCTCTTATCTTCAAAGAATTTGAGATCAAGTGTTTGCAGGTGGCGATAGCCGTCAATACGCAAGAGGTGTTGCATCGTTTGAGCGATATTTCTCCATTTTACTTTAAAGAGAAATTCAAAAATAGATTCCGCGGCCCATACCAAGAAGGTCAAGAAGGCCAAAATATAGAGCTGCTCCATCACTTCGTTAAAACCAAAGCGACCGAGGTAGGACTCCTCTTTTTTGACCACGATATCCACGGCCATACCAATGAGGATAGGAGGGGCCAAGTCAAAAACTTTATTTAAAATAGAATAAATAGTCCCTAGAATAATTTCAGATTTGAGTTCCTGTGAATAACTATAAAGTCTTTTTAACTGATGATACGATGACATTCATTTCTCCCTTTAGCGCAGGCCCACTATAATAGAAGGGGGAATCATTGATAAGGAGAAAAGGTTTAAATCGAGCTAAATTTTAAGGATTGGCCAGGAGGGTCTGGATTTCAACGATAAATTCTTCAAACTCTAAAGGTTTTTCTTTGATTAAACTAAAGAGATCTTGGGTAAAGTCATCATGCATATGCTCGGTAAATCCCGTAACCAAGACAATTGGACAAAGAATATCGGAAGCTTTGAGGGCCTTCGCCATCTCTACGCCCCCCATCTCTGGCATACGACCATCGGTTAAGACGAGATCGTACTTATGCTTCATACAGAATTCAATGGCCTCAAGACCATTGGAGGCCAAATCAATAACAGAGTTAGCGAAGGCATATTGCAATTCTATCTTATAGATATGTTGTAATGCTTCTTCATCTTCAACAACAAGGAATCTCAAATGACAACCTTCACTTCTTTAGCGGTTAAGGGTTCAGGGTATGAAAGTAAAAACCCGTCAATATTAACATTAGTTAAAATATAGGCCATATCATTTTAAAAAACTACAAGGCCCCTGTAAATTTTAAGTATTGCTGATAAAAAGCATGCGTTTTGGGCATTTTATGGTGATACATCAGCTCCCCATTACTCTGCGCATCAAAGAACAT
>JBFHGF010000052.1:0-12166 GCA_041583335.1 Bacteriovoracaceae bacterium | reverse complement strand
GCCTCTTTCTTTATATCCATTCTTACTTGAAAGTGAATAATGCTTTTAGGACTTTTGTTGAAAAGAGGAATATGAATCCTGACTCTTTTCTGGACACTCAGACTTGGGTGATGATTCTCATCCTTTCCCTACTGGTTACTTTAATTATTGCAGGAGTAGTTATTATTTTTATCTACTATCAGAAAATGATTCAACTCTATCGCATGCAACAAAACTTTATTAATGGTTTTACCCATGAGCTTAAAACTCCCATCGCTAGCTTGCGCCTGTTTCTTGACACTTTTGATAAGCATGACCTGAGTCGTGATCAACAAAAGAAGTACTTGAGTTACATGATTCGCGATACGGAGCGCTTATCGGATAATGTTATTCAGATTCTCAATCTCGCGCGCATTGAAGATAAGAAGTATGAGGCCTCATGGCAGGAAACACCTCTCTACGAATTTCTTCTGCAATGGCAAGATAAAATCTCTTATCTGAAAACAGATGCGGATATTACTATTCACGCCCCAGAAGACGAGAAGTGCCTAAAGGCCCCAGTGCGCTTTGATGCCAATCTTCTACCTCTGGTTTTTATGAACTTGGTGAATAATGCCATCATCTATAATAATTCGGCCAGGCCTCAGTTAGACATCTCCTTTAGCTGTCGCAAGAACCAACTTTTGGTGGACTTCAAAGATAATGGGATAGGTGTTGAACCTTCTCAACAGAAGAAGGTTTTTAAAAAGTTCTATCAAGTAACCAAGAGTGGAAAGGGATCGGGGATTGGTCTCTATCTTGTTCAGACTGTCATGAAATTTCATCGCGGAAATGTTACGGTTTCCGAAAATGAAAATAAGAAGGGATCTACATTCACTTTGAATTTTCCTTTGGTTAAAAAAAATTAAGGTAGGCACTATGGACCAAGTAGCTCCATCAAAAATTCTGGTGATCGAAGATGAAGTTCATATAGCAGAGGGAATCAAACTTAATCTCGAACTTGCGGGGCACACTGTGGAAGTGGCGGGTAACGGATTAATCGGCGTTGAGAAGTGGAAGAGTTTTGGACCCGATCTCATTGTTCTCGATATTATGATGCCTGAGATGACCGGTCATGAAGTGCTTTCAACGATTCGCCAAGAAAACCGTGAACTCCCTATCCTCATCCTTTCGGCCAAGAATGAAAGTGTAGATAAAGTGAAGGCCTTTAAAGGCGGAGTGGATGATTACTTGGGCAAGCCCTTTTCTCTTGATGAGTTTCTCTTACGTATAGATCGTCTGCTTGTTAAATCGAAGTGGCTAAAAGAGGCCAAGAATGAAGCCGAAGCTTCGGAAGTGATTGAGGCCTACTTTGGTAATAATCGCGTCTATCTGGAAGATCTCAAGGCCATCACGGCCCAAGGGGAAATCACTCTTACTGAACAAGAGGCCAAAATTTTGAAGCTCTTTTTTTCCCATCCAGAGAAGCCCCTGAAGCGCCAAGAGCTTCTCGAGGCGGGCTGGGGTTATACCCAAGAAGTGAATACCAGAACTCTAGATAATTTCATGGTGCGCTTTCGCCGTTACTTTGAAGAAAATCCGAAAAAACCTAAGTATTTTCAGTCAATTAGGGGGGTCGGTTATATCTGGAGCCCCGAGGGAAAACTGCGTTAGACAGTCACCTCTTTTTTCTGCCTCCTTTGTCGCGCTAGGCCTATTCAATGGGCCCTCACTTTTTATACACTCTCACGTACATTTTTTTTCAATCAAGAATTAGAGGAGACCTATATGGGTATTTTATCCGGTAAGAAAGTATTAATTCTCGGCGTGGCCAACGAGCGTTCTATCGCTTGGGGGATTGCAAGAGCAATGAAGGAGCAAGGGGCTTCTTTGGCCATGAGTTACCTTAATGATAAACTTAAAGAAAGAGTTGAGCCTTTGGCCCAAGAAGTGGGTGCGGACTTTACTTTTGAGCTCGACGTAACCAATGATGAGCACCTTACGGCCATGGCCACCACTGTAAAAGAGAAGTGGGGAAAATTTGATTGTATCGTTCACTCCCTGGCCTTCGCCGATAAAGAAGACCTTAAGGGAACGTTTACTCAAACTTCACGTTCAGGATTTAACCTTGCCCACGACATTTCTGCTTACTCCCTAATCGCTGTTTGTAATTCTCTTAGAGAACTGCTCACTGAGAATGCAAGTGTCATCAGTATGACTTACCATGGAGCACAGCAGGTGGTTCCTGGTTACAATATTATGGGAGTTGCTAAGGCTTCTCTTGAGGCCAGCTCTCGCTACCTGGCCGATGACCTGGGACCTCAAGGGGTTCGCGTAAACGCTATTTCGGCCGGACCAATCCGTACTCTTGCTGCCTCTGGTGTTCCAGGGCTAAGAAAGATGTTTGATACAGTAGAAGAGAGAGCTCCTCTTCGTCGTAACGTAACGACGGAAGATGTCGGGGGCGCAGCGGCCTTTTTGGCCTCTGACCTTGCTCACGGGATTACCGGGCAGGTGCTCTACGTCGACAGTGGTATTTCCACTATTGCCATGGTGTAAATAAATCGAAATGATATTCTTTGGACCGTCTTTTTGTGGGCAGTTCAGAGGATATCATTTACCATATTTCAATAGCTTAGCATTTGCTTTTTTCCCCATCCAATTCCTGTATAATGGCCGTGTTTGTTTAAATAATAAGGACCACCAATTATGGAAAATCAAACTTCTTCTGTTGCTGATTCCGGCGCTATGGATAATTCTAACTCTAGTGACAAAAAGTTAGGAGGCATTCCCAGAAAGCTCATCTATGCTTTTATCGCCTTTGATCTCATTGTCTTTGTGCCCATTATCCTCTTCTTTGTAATCGTGCCCACTGGTGATATCAAAACTTTAAAAGACGGCCACGTACAAGTTGAAGTGGTTAAGAAAAAAGATTCCCCCACAGGATTTGTGGCCAACTATACTATCGTTTCTAAGAAACCTAAAAATTGGGTTTCTCTCAAAGAGATGGATTACACTGCAATTCACGCCATTGTGATTAGTGAAGACTGGGCCTTTTATGATCATAGCGGCTATGACGTCAATCAGATCAAAGAAGCGGCCGAAGAGGCCATCGATGGTGAGCGTACTCGCGGCGCCAGTACCATCAGTCAGCAACTGGTAAAAAATATTTTTCTCTCTCCAGATAAAGAACTCTCTCGCAAGGTAAAAGAGCTGGGAATATCTGTGTATATGGAAAGAAATGTTCCCAAGGAAAAGATCTTAGAGACTTATTTGAATGTGATTGAATTTGGCCCAGGTATTTATGGCATTAAGGCCGCGGCCAAGCACTACTTCAATAAACAACCCAAAGAACTCAACGCCCGTGAAGGTGCTTTCTTGGCCATGCTCTTGCCTAATCCCAAGAAGCATTCACAATCGTTTCGTGATAAGAAACTCACTCCCTTTGCTAAGAAACGTATCAATAGTGTTCTAGAAAAAATGTCGGTGGCCAAGTATATCCGTGATGATCAGGTGACACCACTTAAGCGCAAATCGTTTTCTTGGGAAGAACCAGGGGCGACGACAGAGGACGTTGAAACGAATGATAACCCTGCTGTGGGCCGTTCCGCTCAAGGGCTTAGAGGAAAATCGCATGATACTTTGGAGTCCAAGGATAAACTTAATGGCCCACGTGCTAAATTAAATTCGGGAACGCAGGCCAAACGCCGTAAGCGTGACCTTACGGGCAAGAGGGCCGAAGCACGCCTTAAGAAAGATGATTCCCTTCAGCTAGAAGAAAACCCTGAATTTGATGAAGATGCTATCATTGAAGATATGTCGGGCTTTGAAAGTGAATTCAGTGTGGAGTAACTTAGTAAACTTCGATCAGTTTTAGAATGGTTTCAATTCTTCTTTGTAGGCCAAAGCCTCCACGGTTCACTTCATTGGTCCAATCGAGCAATCTCTGTTTGATGGTGCGGGCACTTACTCCATAGGACATATACTTCCATACATCATTGGAGTCCTCTTGACCTTGAATGAGTCGATCTAAGTAATCATCGGTCATGACCTTTACGGGCTTAGGTGAACTGGTCGCCCACATCACACCAATCACCCTTTGGCTTTGAGTATTGACGATGGCCGACCCTGAGTCTCCTGGCGAGATATCACAACCTGTTGCAAAGGCCGTGATCTCTTGGGCCACCACTTTGTTGGCCTCACTGTCTGTTCTCTTTACCCGTGCAAATTGGCCACTGGGAGAGTAAATCATACAATCGCGACTCTCTTTTAAGGTAGGGTGTCCATCGGGGTTATTAAAGCTACCATAACCGATACTCGTCAAGGCCGTTCCATGGTTATAGGGATCTTCAAAATCGAACTGAAGGGGATTTATTTTCCCCAAGAAGTCCTCACCACGATTCTCTTTAATTGTAAAAATAGCAAGATCTATATCATGCCAAATTCCAATAATATTTCGACAACGAAAAGATTTATTTTGCAGACTAAAAATCCCATGAACTGGTAGGGCCATACAGGATGGGATATTTTTGAGCACATGAGCACTGGTGGCCACAAGGAATTGGTTATTCACTAGACCTAAGAAAAAGCCCGTACCAGAAGCCCAGGGCGTCGATATCTTTAAAGTCGACAGGGCAATCTTTGAAGTAAGGTAGTCATTTCTCTGCCTTAAATAGGAGCTAGTGACGATCTTGGCGTCCCAAGTTGGGCCAATTTGGTAGGGTGTAAATCCAGCTTCAACTTCTTGTTTTTTTTCAAGTTCGACCGGGTTATGTATAGAGTCAGATTGACTACCACCGCAAGCGGCTAGACCCATGAAAAGAAGAGGGTATAATAGGATGTGTAGGTGGAATTTATTGATCAGGATCAAGAGTTTTCCTACATGAATAGAGGGGCTTTTATTGCCAGTTTCCATATAAGTATGGTTTTACCATGTTTCCTATGGGGCAAAGCGGGCAGTGAATAATTTATAGTTAATGTTAACTTTCTAACGAATGTGGAGTTAAATCCTTATAACTTATAACATATAAAGAAAAAGAATTTTTTGCAAAGATGGGAAATGCAATGGAACTCGCTACTTTCAAAAAGATATATGAATCCAAGGGCCTACGTCGCTCAGGATTGCTTGAGCGTATGTCATCGCTTGATACTTCAAATGTTAATTGCTCTAACTGCGCAGGGAAGTGCTGTACTATGATGGCCAATAGTATGATGATCACCCCAATTGAGGCCGTAGACCTACGCAGTTACCTCTACGAAAAATGGATGTGGAATGATGAGCTTAAAGAAAAACTTAAAGAGTGCGTTAAGGATTTTCGCTTAGATGATATGCTCAACCTTGGGCGAGGAAGAACTTTTCGCCGCACTTACACTTGCCCTTTTTATATGAGTACCTTTCCAGGTTGTCCTCTACCCGCTGAAGTGAAGCCCTATGGTTGTCTCGGATTTAACCCAACTGTGGGAACTCCCAAAGAGGGGGAAGGTTGTACCACTGATCTCAATCTTCTAGAAGAAAGAGAAGGCCATATGGCCAGTGAAGAAGAGATTAACTTGCGTCTAAAAGAGTACTTAGATTTAGATTGGGATAAGAAACCTATCCCGGTAGCGCTACTTGAAATTGATGAGAAATTTGCTGCTTCTTAAGATTAATCGTTATTGAGAAAGCTGATTAGTGGTGACCACCATCGCTCATGGCCTCATCATCGAAGTCTGTATTGGCAATGATCATCGCCACAGGAAGAGACGCCCAAACAACAACTAAAGTTAATCCAACAAAGAATTCCATGCTCATAAGAGTTCACCTATTAAAAATCGATATTTCAGATACTTAATCATTATAATTGAGCTTCATTAAATTGCCAAAGGATATCTAGAAGGTGACTAAGGATTTTCTAGTTCCTTTTCGCTCCTTGGCGCATATCCCTATAATCAAGAGATTCGGGGATTACGGTCCATGATATTTTCAGGGAAAAATAGGCCAGGGGCAGGCCACAGATCAAGTCCATGAGGTAGTGGTAACGCAGCAGTAGGGTGGCCATCATGATAAATCCGGTGGTGGCCATCAGGATGAAACGGGCCGGATGGTTGGTCTTAAAAAGCCACATGCTCACCAGAAGGGCCACGCCAGTGTGGCCGCTGGGAAAGCAATCAATAAATGTACTTTGTCCTTGATTGATTAAGCTCCACATAAAATGGCCAAAGGGAGTAAAGGGCAGAGGATGGGAGAATTGGTCGGGCATCCAATACTGAGGGCCAGTCACGGGCACGAGCATATAGAGAAGATAATTTAAAAAAAAGAAAATCAGCACAGAGGTAATGTAGCGGCCAATCTTATATTTCTTTTCTTCGGGTAGGCTGCGAAAAATGAGGGTCACTCCAATAATGGGCAAGAGAAAGTAGCTCATATAGGAGAGCATAAGGATATCGTAAAAGAGGGAGCGGATGATCCCTAATGGGCGAAGTGTATTTTCGGCGACTACAGCAATAGGTGCTCCAAAGAGCCACTGGTCAAAGGGGGCGAAGAGGTTGTCCTTGCGTTCAAAACCAATGGCGCGATCAAATTCTCCTACTAGGTAGTAGTTGAGAAGTATGGCCATGATCAATGGAATGATCGCCAAACCCAGTTTCTTGGGGTTGGATAATTGAATAATTCTTCCGCGCAGGAAATAGAAAGTAAGTGCGATATAAAGGGGGTAGAGGGCCTCCATGCGTGCTCCTCCTAAAGTGGTGACCGAGAGGAAGAAGAGAAAGAGGTTGTAAAAAGAGATGAGGAGGAGACCACGACCTAAGCCGAGATCGAGTTTATATTCTTCCCATGCCTTTTGAATTTTGTATTCAAACACTCGTAAACCTTTATCTATACATCTTAATGCGTTTATGTGTGGCCTCTTCAGAATAGCTCATTCGTATAATAAATATAAGCTTTGTTTTTTAGCTTTCCAGTAGATGTGCGCAGCAGTACGAATGGAGAGCTTAAAAGAGGGGGCACTATGAACAAAATAAACCATATCGTGGTTATGGCATTAGCGTTGGTCTGTATGACGACTCAAGCGGCCAGCCAAAAAATCTTTTCACCACAAATGACTTTTCCATTTATCCAACATTCTTATCGTCTTGAAGGCGTGCCTAAGAATACAATCTACCTTACTTTTGATGATGGGCCTACCTCTAAGGCGACACCCTATATTCTCGATCTCCTCGCTGACTACGGCATTAAGGCCACTTTCTTTATGGTGGGAAAAATGGCCAAGGCCAATCCTGCACTCGTGGCCCGTGTCAGGCAAGAAGGTCATCGCTTAGGGAATCACAGCTATTCTCATGAATTTGATTTTCCCACCCAGAATCATTTCATCAACTCTCTAAAAGGGACCCACTCTCAGATCAGAAATTATGTCTATCGCTGGGACCTTCTGCTCTTTAGAGCTCCAGGGGGAATTTGGAATAATTGGCGTACTCAAATTGGTAATGCTGATCCTGAGCTACGCCAATACGTCGGTCCTATCTACTGGAATGTTGGTGGCGGAAACCCCAGCTATAATAACGATGCCGACTGGAAATGCTGGAATAAGGGTGTAAGTATTTCAAGCTGTAGAAAAAGTTACATAAATCAGATTTATTCTAACTACAGAAAGGGATATGGTTCTATTATCTTGATGCACGACATTAATCGTAAGTCTGCTCAGATGCTGGCCGAACTGCTTAGGGAGCTTTCTCAAGATGGTGTTAATTGGAACTACGATCTTATAGAGAATATCCCCGCTGTTCAAAATATGGCCTTCTAGCAACTTACGCTAGGGGGAACTATGAATACCTTATCTAAGAATTTAAAACATCTCATCTTTACTGCGGCCATGGTTTGTTCAACGGCAACCTTGGCCGATGCCCAGAAGATTTTTACCAAACAGCAAACTTTTCCTTTTAATAGTGATGGTAGAACTCTTGAGGGTGTTGCTAAAAATACCATCTACCTTACTTTTGATGATGGACCCACTTCTGTGGCCACTCCAACTATTCTCGATCTTTTAAAAGAATATAAGATCAAGGCCACTTTCTTTATGGTGGGAAAAATGGCGAAGGCCCATCAATCTTTAGTGGCCGAGATCCGTGGCGCCGGTCACCGTATTGCTAACCACAGCTATAACCACGAGTTGAGCTTTTCCTCTGATCAAGATTTTCTCGATACTCTTATTGATACCAATAGTGTGATCGAAGACTATATGAAAGATAGTGATATTCGTTTATTTCGCGCACCGGGAGGCAACTGGCACGACTATCAGGCCATTGCCGCCAACGGCAATGATACGGCCAAAAAATATGTAGGGCCGATTTATTGGAATGTGGGCGGTGGTAATGGCAATGCTAAGGACGATGCGGATTGGAAGTGTTGGTCAACGTGGTATGTGACACCAAAGCGCTGTGGAAAGAGTTATATCGAGCAAATTGAAAATAACTACAACAACGGCAGACCCTCTATCGTTCTCATGCACGATATCAATAGAAAGTCTGCGGATATGCTGGAGTATATCTTGAAGAAACTTTCTAAGTCCAAAGTCGCTTGGAAGTTTGAATTAATTGAGAATATTCCTTCTGTGAAAAAGCTTAATAAGTAGATTACTTATCGAGCATAATCTTTTGAAGATCTTGCATGGTCTGCTTAAATTCTGCTGAATTGGTATCAATTTTCGCCGCGGCTTCATCCACATTATTGGAACTCGGAGTGCGGCCTTTGGCATCCATTTGTGAATTGGCATAGGCATTAATTTTCTTCCATTTTTCAGGAGAGATATTGCCAAGCTTGGCCTGTGCCTTTTTCAACTCTTCCTTGCTGATGATTCCCTTTTGTCCAAATTGATTAAGCATCTGGGCGACATCGTTTTCATCGATGGCGTGAACTGCTGTAGAAGTAAAAAAGGTAAGGACACCAAGAAGGCCTAGGGTTGTAAAAGTCTTTTTCATCGCGTGTTTCCTTGATTCGCTGTAGATTAGGAATATAGTATAATATGAAATCATATTTTACGTGATTTAAGGTATTTAAGGTGCCTGTAGGCAAAGTTAGGACAAAATAGGACAATGCTCATGAAAACTTGTGGATTCGCAGCAGGATGTTATTGGGGTGTAGAACACGCTTTTAAAATGCTCGATGGGGTTGTGGAGACCTCTGTGGGCTTTCAGGGGGGAAGGAACCCTAATCCCAGCTATAGAGAAGTTTGTGCAACTGACACCGGCCATGCCGAAACGGTTCGTGTCACGTATGATGATTCGATCATTTCTCTTAAACGTTTACTCGATGCCTTCTTCTTTATGCATGATCCAACCCAATTAAATAAACAGGGCCCCGATGTCGGTACCCAGTATCGATCTGCTCTCTTTCCTGAAGATGATGAGCAAGTTGAGACGATTGTAGAATATATTGAAAAGATTAAAGGTCGCTATAAGCTACCTATTGTTACCACTATTGAAAATGATTTTCCCTTTTATCCAGCAGAAGAAATGCATCAAGACTACCTGGTCAATAACCCTGGAGGATATTGCCATATTGGTTTAGAGGTCTTTACTAAGCTTAAGCAAGGATTATTCTAGTTTCTTTATTTGGCGAGGGCCCGGTTACTAAGGGCCAGTACATCATCGGGAGTCAAGGTCTGAATTCGGTTGCAGTCTTTGCACAGAGGATATTTGTGGCGTAGTCCCCGTTTTAAATCATTTCTAAATTGAGTAAACTTCTCACCAAACCAAATTTCTCCTAAGTGCTCTTCAAAGACATTTCCCATTTCTTGTTGTTGAAAGAAGTCTTCAAAGCAGGGAAGAACATTTCCTTTCACCGTAATGGCGGCAAGGAAGGACGGGATTTGGCAAGGCAATAGGCTCTGGCGCTCACTTCCTATATCCGGTAAACTGCCCCCACGATTTGTCTTATAAATACTTTCGTGATTTCTGTAAGTGATCTTTTCTTTTTGGCCAGGGCCTAGGTCTCTAAGGGCCTGCTCAAATTCGATGAGCTCTTGGCCCTCATGTTTGGTGATGATAAATTCGTCGACACCGGCCTCAAGTAGCTCTTGCAGTAACTTCAAATCAAGTTTGGTTGCATTGCTATAGAGTTCTACTTTTGAGTGAGGTAGGGCCTCCTTGGTAAGGGAGACAATGCGATCAAATTGGGGATGAAGGGTAGGCTCACCATAGAATTCGTGGCTGATTCTTCCTACAAAGTTAAGGTCTTCAAGTTGACCCATAATGTGTTGGTACTGCTCTAGGGACATGGTCCCTTTTTCTTTTCTTTGGAATTCACGATTAGGACAATAGGAGCAACTTAAATTGCAGTAGCTGTTGATCTCTATTTCAATAATTTTGAATAGCTCATGATTCGTACTCATTATCGGCATGGAACTATTATCCCTTAAAAAAGCAGTTTTTCAGCAATTTGCATAATATTTTTCTTGAAATGTTGTCCAAATAGGCTGATTTCAGGACCCTGATGCCAGCTCTCAGGCAGAAGGCCATCCATTTGCGGATAGAGAGAATCTGATATACGGTTGTGGGTGAACACATCTTCTACAAGTTGATTCATTCTCTTTTCGTCATCAGACTTGTGATGAAATTTAAGAAGGGGGACTTCGCCCTTTTGAAAGATTGTATGAAGATAGCGATCAATGATCTTATCATTTTGGGCCATGAATTCCGATGAGTCGGTGATGGCCGATACCCCAAGTCCCAATAGATAAGTCGTTTCTTCAGGGAAGAGTCCACTTACTTTGCGATAAATCTTTTGGCCTTGATCGAGTTTACCACCCTCTTTTATAAAGTGACCCATCCCAAGGTTCCTATAGCCAAGCTTTTCAAAAATTTCGACTCCCCATTGATAGAGGGCATATTTCTGCTGTCGATCGGGCAGGGTGAAGTCTCCATAGGCCTGCTGAATAGATTCAAGCCAAGGCACACGGGCCAAGGGGTAGTAAGAAATCCAATCAGGACGTAAGGCCTTAAGGTGCTCTTCCCATTTATGGATGGTGCTCTCGTTTTGCTTGGGCATACCCCAGAGTAAATCTATTCCGAAACTTTGATTCGCTGTCAGGGCCTCTTTCGCCTGAAAGATATGCTCTGGTGTTTGACGACGATTAACATTACTTAAGATTTCAGGATTAAAGTCCTGCACCCCAAAGCTAATACGATCTATTGCAAGCTCTAGGGCCTGCTTGGCCTGGTCCGTATTGAAGTAGCGTGGGTCAGCTTCCATTTGGCCGGATCGAGTATGGGGAGAAATTCTATCTCTGAGAGTGTCCCATAAAAGATCGATGGCCTGGGGATCAAGAGTATTTGGAGTTCCCCCACCAAAGGTAATATTAAGAAGAGGGAGTTCTTTAGGCCAATGGCGTGTTTTTAGCTCGTACTCTTTAAGCAGAGCCTCTATATATTGCTTATGTTCATCGGCCTTCTTCGATATTTTGATATTACAGCCACAGTAGGTACAAATCTCACGACAAAAGGGGATGTGGATATAGAGCCCATACCCTTGCTGAGAAGGAGTGGGCACAGCGGGAACTTCCCCTTTTACCTCTTCCCATTTACTGGAGAGGGGGTAATAGGAGAAGCGATTTCCCGGAGAGTGGTATTGGTTTAACGATTGAGCTAAATTCATCAAAGGCGATCGCTGGATTAGTAGCGCATATTCTTGTGAATAAACTCAACGGTTTTAAAAACATTTTCTTCAGGTGTTTTTTGAAGGACACCATGACCAAGGCCACAGATCCAACGATCAAGGGGGGCTCCAGAGTCTTGAATCATATGCCACCAAGAAGTTAATTTATTCTCCAGTTGTTCCCAAGGCAGATGAAGCAGGGCAGGGTCAAAGTTTCCTTGAATCATATAGTCCTTACCAAAGTTCTTAAGGGTCGCCGGGAGGTCCATGCGCCAATCAACTCCTAGGACATCAATATTTTCATCTTCTAGGGCCTCGAGATAACGGGTATGGGTAAGCTTTGAGTAGTAGATAACTTTGACAGTGGGGTGTCTGCGCTTAAACTCTGCCGTGATCCTCTTAATTTGAGGAATGATATGATCTCTATATTCTTCAAAAGCACATTCTCCTGCGGCCGTATCAAAGAGGCACATTCCGTCAGCTCCACCCTGGGCCTGGAGGTCCATTTCCATTAAGAGGTTATCAAAGAGGAAGTCACAGAAGGCCTGCCATCGCCCATCATAAATACCCTTCTTTGGT
>JBFHGF010000051.1:0-12199 GCA_041583335.1 Bacteriovoracaceae bacterium | reverse complement strand
TCGGAAATGTTGAGGCCACAGTGGGCGTGAAAGATAGCTACACGGCCCTCTTCTTCGGGGTTTCTTATCCTCTAAATTAATCCATGGTAAAACCTAAGCTCGTTTTCTCAGATTTCGACGGAACTCTTACTCTAGACGACGAGCTTAGGCCTGAATTCTTTGATGTTCTCGCCCTTTTAAAATCCCATAATATTCCCCTTGTGATCTGTACTGGACGTAGTAAGTCCTGGGCCCATTTTCTGTTGACACATTTTAATGACCTCAAGTATGTCATCACGGAAGGTGGTGGAGTGCTCACTTATGTGGAAGAAAGGGGTGGGCGTCGTCTGCTGAAGGATGTTCTGCTCATTGATGACGGTGAAGTCATTCGTTTAGAACAGACGGTTCTGGGGCTACATGAGCGTTTTCCCCACCTTGAGCTCTCGGTAGATAGCTTTGGACGACAAACGGATAGGGCCATTGAACTTTCTTATCTCGAGGAGCACCCTGAAATTGATAAACAGGTGCGTGAGTTCTTTACTCAAAAGAAAGTGAATTTTTCCACTTCCAATGTGCATATGAATTTTTGGTGTGGTGAGATCTCTAAGATGAATTCCATTCGCCATTTTCTTGGGCAGTACGGAGAGAAGTATGGGATCGTCCAGGAAGATGAAGCCTTCTTCTTTGGGGATTCACTTAACGATGAATCGGTTTTCAAAGAGCTTGAAAACTGCATTGGTGTCTCTAATATTAAAAAAGTTCAAGATCGCTTCAAGTATTTGCCTAAGACCATCTTAAAAGGTGAAGAGAACAAAGGCATTCTAGGAGTGCTCAATCACTTAAGGTCTGTGCTCTCGGAGTCAAAATAGTCGTCAATAACTTTATGAGCATTTGCAAAGAAGTCATCGTAATCGAGGGATAGGTTTTCTCTGATCCAGTTGCTCATATCGAGTGAAGGGTTGCAGTAGAAGGTTCTACGTGTATTCTTCTTTTCATCCCAGGGGATATTAATCGCCGTAGCGTGAAGTGCGTGACGAGGTAACTGCATATAGGCATAGTCTTCAGGGGAAGCGAGTAAATCCTTAAAGCGCTGGAACATGGGATAGCTTCCGTAATAGATTTTATCTCCCAATAGGGGAAAGCCGTGGGCGAGAGCGTGGACGCGAATTTGATGTTGCCTACCAGTCTTGGGAAAGGCGAGTCCCAAAATATATTTACCTTCCTCGTAGAGAATGCGAAAGCCTGTCTCGGCCCGTTTTCCCACGCCACTGTCTTTGGGGTGGTGGCCGATGAGAACTCGTAGAAGCCCTTCGCCACCTGTGTCGAGGCGCTCAAAGGCGGTGAAGTCTTTATTGTCTTTATAGTTCTCGTTCTTAACTCCAATGAAGAAGTAGCACTTTCGAACTTTTTCGTGCTCAAAGTAGGTGGTAAAGCGATTGGCCGCTTCAGGATTTTTTCCAACTAACAAGACGCCACTGGTTTCACGATCAAGCCTGTGAACAGAGTGGGTGCCATGGCCACAAAGGGATTCACAATAGACTGTGGCACAGTAGAAGAGGTGCTTACCTGTGGGGTGGGTACTCATGAAGGCAGGCTTGGAGAGGACCATCAGCCCTTCATCCTCATAGATAAGGGGAGGGTTGGCCTCAAGTTCAAGCTTTTCGCCATTCCACCACTCATCTTCGTGAATGGTTTTATAGATGAAGACCGTAATCTTCTCTTTATCGTAAACTTTGGTATTGGGTTTCATGCGACCTGGGCGACCGAGAATTTGCACGTCACCATCTTTGATCTTCTCTTTCACTTGTTCTCTGGAAAAAGAGGGAAAGAAGAGCTGGAGGTACTGATCAAGGCGCATTCCATTTTGAGGGGAATGCACCTCGTAGCAGACTTCAAAGCTATCTGATTGAAACTTTTTATAAATTATATTCATACGTGAGGCCCTTGTACCTCAGTCTGTACGGAATTAATACCTTTCTTTGATCAGGGCCTTCGTTAGAGTGAGTGCTCCTTCTTTTGAATGTCCATATTTCTTATGTAAGTTCTCAATAACTCTTTCAATAAGGGCGCGGTTGTCCTTAGACATGGGAGTTTCATTTTCGTCACCCACCATTTCGGCTTCAAAGAAAACCAAATTTCTTGAGATGATTTGAATCACTTTCTTTTGCTCCTCGCGGAAACTTTCTTGAAGGCGATCAGAGAGGTTAGGAAAGACTTCTACATAAGTGAACTTCTTCCCTGGGTTATCCAAACTGAAAGCCCCAAGGCGTGAGAGAAGTTGCGAACGGAAATTTTCGGCATTTTCTTTAAGGAGGATACTCTTCTCAAATTCTTCAATAGAGTACATATCCACTTCTTCGTACTTACCTGTGATGTGATTACGAACTTTTTCACCTTTTAAGTGGGCCGTAACATTTTCGATATACTTACGGATAAAGTCTTCATAACTGCGATCATCAATAAGGCCAAGGCTATCGCGTAGCTCTTTATCAAAGAAGTCAAAGCAGTACTCTTTCACCAAGGCAATAAAGCGTGCCGGATGGTGATAGTCTGCTTGAGGAGTCATGTTGAGAAAATCGTAGTCATTCTTCTTAGTAATTAAGCGGTTCAGTCCTTCGATTACATCGATGAATGTAATATTTTGATGACGATTACTTAACTTATAAAGAAAGGCCTTGATATCTCTCGGTGAGATTCCGAATTTTCCTTCGTAGAGGTTTTCATATTCAAACTCGTTTTCCACGACAGACTTCTTGGTTTCAAGAATTTGTTTGGACTCATAGTCGAGTCGATCTGGTGTGATCGATTGAGCGAGAAAGAGAGTTTTTTCAAGAGGCGTAAGGTTGGTTGCAATATTGGCCAGCTTCTTGTCTTCGTAATTTTTAACCTGAGGACAGCGTAGTCTTGTCATTACTGAGAATAGGCAGACCGCACGTAGGGCATAGGGTTCAAAGAAGCTAATCTCTTTGAGTCCTTCACATTGGGTGTGATAAATCTGCTCTTCTTTGAGGTAGTCGAGAAGATAAGGCACTTTGATAAAAGTAAAGCGGCCTTTGAAGGAGTTAAAGTCTGGATGCTGTTTGAAGGCCGAGAGATGAACTTCGTTAGATGTTCCAATAAAGAAAATATCGAGTTCAGTCAGAATGCCTTGTAAGTTTACATTCTTCGTTTCCATTGTTTGCAAGAGGTACTTAAAAGTATCCAATGGTCTTTTTAATAGATCCGAGAATTCAAGAATCCCTCGATTGGCGAGCACGGCCTGTCCCTTTAGAGAAAAGAGGTTGAGGGACTGCAGGCTTGGGGGAAGGCTTCCGAGTCTCTTGTCCATCGTGATCTGCTGCATTTGAGCATCAACATGAAGTTGGGGTTCAATAGTTACTGATCCCGTAGAGTAGCGTTTGCTAATTTTAAAGCGTTCGACTCGAATATGCTTGAGAACATCTCTATGGCGGCCTTTATAGTTTTTCAGTAGGGCATCATAGATCATGCGGTTTCTCTTGGAGAGGTCGCCGTTGTAGAAGTAGGTTCTTTTAACGGCCTCGAGAGTTTCGGGATCATCTTTTAATACATCATCAATCACTTCACGACGATGTTCACGTGGAATGAGAAGGATAGGGTGATCCTTAAGTTCAGAGGTCATGATCGCCGAAATATCCTTGTCTTCAAGATATGCAAAAGTGGTAAGGTCAGAGCCTACTCGATCCGAGCCAAGTCCTAGTGAGCCTTTGACAAAATTATCGATAGGAAAGATCCAGCTAAAAGTATAGAGGGGACCTTGATCATCTTGGCTATAGTACTCAAGTCCTTTCATGACTTTTCTTACGATAGATGATTTAGAAGAGCCGTTAGGACCGACGAGGAGGATAAACTTATTGTTGAAACCCTCTTCTTTGAAGTTTTCTAGGTTTTGCACGATGGCCTTTTGAACCTTGCTCTGTCCATAAACCGCAGGAGAGTCATTATGCTCTTCATCAAAGACTTTATAGGAGCCGTCTTCGTTCTTACCATAGTGCTCGAACATATCTTTGAGATAAATAAAGGTAGTACGCAGTTCACGCGCTGGATTCTTATCAAAATTATCCATGTAATCTTGAAAAGACAGTAGGTCTAACATCTCTTGTTCTTCTTTACTTGCTTTTTCAATCCAATCTAACATGCTGTATCCTTTTCCTTGGTAAGCTCTTACTGAGAGCTTAAACAGTTATTTTATTTTATACTTTTTGCAGCTTTTTCTCTAGCAAGGTTCTGAGATTGTAGGCCTAATGTTATTATTAGTTAGTTGGACTAGAGGGAATCAGATGAATCTAGTAGAGTAAGGCCTAGGCAGTAGCAAAAGAGTAGTTAAAATAGGTGAATGAAATAATTACAAAAAATAAGAGACTTTTTTTATCGGGAATAATTTTCTCTCTTTTAATCGCTATTGGTGGAGGTGTTTTTCTCTATTTGCGTGAGGGTAAGCAAAAGATTAGTGAATTCTCGATGAACCCGGCCTGGGAGATGGCCATTGATGAGGTCGTAAAAGTGTGGGAGCAAGGTCCAGACCTAAAGGACTCACATTTTCTTAGTCAGTGCCCACAGTATAAAGATCACAGTTTGAAAACAGAGATCACTCATTGCGACGTCAACCTCTTTAGTTGCTATTTTAAGGAGAGAGTCGCCAAAATTAAACTGAAGAATGAATGGATTCCTTATAAAGTAATCATGGCCTCCCATCAGAAGCAAAGGGAAGACCTCCATATCCAAGTAAAAGTTAGTGATGGTAGAGCGATTCCTCTTCGCTTGGAAAATAGCTGCCATCAAATCAAATTGCCCCAAGGCTATTACAAAACACGATTCTATAAGAAATCGAGTAAACTTAAAGATAACCTGTGGCATACTAGTGGTATTGAATACTCTATTGATAAGTTTTTAGTACGCAATTCGGAAGTTATTCGTTGGGCACAAGAAAAGAAGAAGAGCCAACTTTTAAAAAGCTTAGAGAAGAGTAATCCTTTTTCTATTTCATCCGATTTAACCGCTCAGCAAATGGAAGATTTTTGTCGAGATCACTCCTCCCAAGTTTTAACGGCCAAAGTTCACGATGCTCTCACTTTTCATCATGGTAGGCAGAGTCTCGATGAGATCGAAAATACCCCCCCCAGTGTGAATAGTGCTCCTCATCCCTTTGGCCCACGCCAAGATGATGGGCCGCAATTTTCTCAAGGTTTTTCGAAATCGGGATGCTCTAAAATCTATTCTAAAACTTGTGCCGACCAAAAGGTTGAGCGCAGCTTTCCCGAATCAATTGGTTGGAGTGGCGTGGCGGAGCTTTTGGGGGGGGAGATGGAGTACGTCATTAATGAGTATCTCCCGCGCCGTAATCTAGTGGCCAGTAGCTATTACTTTCCCTATAAATCTTCGTGGCATCGCGCCGGTGAGTTTGCCTATTGGGATGGCAAAGGTCATGGAAGTATGAACTTTAATTTTCTTGGAGAGAGACCCATTCTTGATCCCGCAAAGAAAATGACCTTTGCTGTGGGCTTTCGTTGTATGAAGAAAGTATATCGAGGAGCTGGCCAATGAGATTTTTTATCGTGCTTGCGACTTTCTTATTTCTTCATGGTGCTCAGGCCAATCTCTATTGGGGAGATATTTTAGAGCAGGTTGATTTTGAAAAGGTCGATCTCACTCGACCGGTAGGCGCATATAAGAAGTTAATGGAGTGGAAGCTTCCTAAGCTTGAAGTAAAAGAGCTCTATCAGTGTTTAATTTATAAAGTTCCTCAGGCCAAGGAGAGAGGAACTCTTTACCTTCGAACCTTCCATGAGAAAGGCTGTCGGATCGGAGGTCACTTTGAAGAAAAAATACTTTTGAAAACAAGTTCAAACCTCAGATTTAAGTCACTAACGAACTATTCCGGCCTACATCTTCAGGCCATCGACGGCAGCAATATAATTAAATTAAGTTTTCCTCAAGGAGGAAGCTCGAAGCGCTGGAAGAGCTTGCACTTTGATGAATTGGATTCCCTCCAAATGATCAATCCCGAGCTAAAGTCAGGGGACTACTGCCTTAAATGGAAGAAAAGTTGTGAACCAGAGATCAGTTATCAATGCTCTTCATGCCCTTCTGGGCAATGGAGTGAGTCAATGAACTATAAGGAATGTCCATCTAAGGTTACGGCCATCTGCGGGGAGCGTAGTTGTGGTGGAAAGAATCAGCCGGCCTGTTTAAAAATGGTATCCCTTAAGTATCCTCTTACCTGTGAAGAGGCCCTCGAATTTGTAGTCTGTGAACCGATGCTGATGGCCCACTGTGAAGGAACGGGCGAAATTATTTGCCGTTAACAATACTCTCTATAATAGGGTCTGCCGTAATTTGATTGCCTAGAAATTTTGAAGGCATGAGGCCAAAGGCCGTATTTTCAAGATAATCAAATCTCTTCTCATTCATTTCTTCTGTAGGTGCATTGAGAACACAGTCTTCAAGGCCCGCAAAAACATGGTGGCATAATTTAAGCGGAGGCAGGACATAACTATCTTTAAAGACAATACTATGTTTTTTATCATCAATAACCAGCTTGGCCATGGATATAAAAAATTTCGAATGAGGTAGGCCAAGAAGAGGAGTGCCCTTGACCATTGTATTCGATACTTTTGCTGAAGAAGTGATGATCAAGTCAATTGTTTGGGGAGGGAGTTTAGAGAGGAGCTGGTTGAGTTCCAATTCCTTTTGAACAAAACACTTATGTGACTCCATTTTATCAAAGGATAGAGGTATATCTTGAACGGATTCTGCACAGTCAAAGTTTCCTTGATAGAGGAGAATATTAAGAGATACATTCTTTGACTTGAGCTGGTTCTTGGTTCTCAGGATTGCAGTGAGGGGATCTTGGTAGTAGATCCCATTGATACTTTTCTTTTGCTCTGATGTGAGGGAATCAAAGCTCGTGATGGCCATTATCCCGATAAAGGTTGAACCAACACTTTTAATCGTAAAGGGAAGGGTGCCGGCATTTTCGAGAGGCCTACCCGTTTTAATGGAAAAGATATTGGAGTTAACCCAGTTGGGCAGTGTCTCTGTGGATTCTGATGCCTTCGTTGATTCTCTCGATTGTGCCCATTGAGATTCGTTATAGCCCATGTGGATGAGGTCTAAATTGAGGCCACCCAGTGCGTTGATCAGAATATCAAGCTTCTTTGTATCTGCATCAGTGTGAGTTGCGCTTAGGGTATCTCCCATCGCAATGCTGAGAAGCTCGGTATTGCTCTCTTTTTCAATCTTTGATCTTAACGTGGAAAGATAAGAAGATAGGTAGGAGAGCCCTCCCACTTTTAGGGTTGAGGGCATCATCGCCGGAGAACCTTGGGCCCTTTGTTCGGTCTGGGGATAAATCTGTTCGGAAAGATCTCCGACTAAGCAGATATAGAGCTCTGGATTCTTTTCTTTATTTTTAAAAGAAGAAATCTGGTTGCTATCAGGGTAAGTGTAGAGCCTTTTGATTTGAACTTTGTCGTTGCAGCTTAGGGTGAAGAGTAGAATAAAGAAAATACCAACTAAGCGAACCATAATGAGTTCAATCTCCCATGCTAAGAATTATGGAAATGTCGTGTTAGTAGCTCTTGATTTGAGAAAGCTTATTAAACGCATTTTCCAAAGCGTGGTATATCTTATCGTAGGTCTCTTGATTTGCACAAGGTCCAAGGCTGATGCGAACTGCTCCACGACCAATATCGTCGGTTACTCCCATGGACTTTAAAACCTTGGAAGTCGTGGGCTCATTGTCCGAGCAAGCACTTGAAGTCGTGACGTAGATATCTTGAGATTCAAGCTCAATTTGAACGGCCTGTCCGTGAATGCCAGGGTAGGCCAGGTAAGTGGTTCCCGACATTCGAGGTGCTTCTTCTCCCATGATGACAAGCTTAGGAAAATTTTCTTTGAGCTTCTTTTCAAAACCTTCGCGAAGAGTATCCAGCTTTTTGAGCTCGGGGATTTTCTTATCGATAGTATCGAGAGCAACGGCGATGGTTTCAAAACCAAGATAGTTCTGAGTTCCCCCGCGAAGACCTTTTTCTTGTCCACCACCAATCACAAGGGGCTTTAAAGTATTGGGGTCACGGGCCAGAATAAAACCTGCTCCGGTCATCGCTCCAATTTTATGTCCTGAAAGAAATGCGTAGTCGATATTAGACTCAGCAAAGTTGAAGGGAGCCTTTCCAATATATTGAGTGGTGTCGCAAATAAAGGGAGTGTGAAACTTATTACAAAGTTGGCCAATTTTTTCAAAGGGCTGAATGGCACCTGTTTCATTATTTGCGGCCATAATGGCCACCAAGGCGACATCTTCTTTATTGGCCTCAAGAATTTTTTGGAGGGCATCTACATCCACCACACCACTAGCGTGAGTCGGAAGAATATGGAGTTCATAACCTTCGTTTTCAGCATAGAATTTCGCATTGTTAATAACAGCAGAATGCTCAATTCCTGAAATGATAATATGATGTTTTTTGGCACGAGGTTTATAAAGAAGGCTGAAGAAAATTTGAGAGATACCTTCAGAAGATCCCGAGTTGAAAATAACTTGCTTGGGAAGTGCACCCAATGTCTTTGCGGCAATGGCGCGCGCATTTTCCATTCCCATTAAAGTCTTTTGACCAAGGTGGTGGATCGCATTGGGGTTGGCGTAAGGCCCGTTATCAAGTCTATTTTTTAAGTAATCAATAACGTCTTGGCATAATGGAGCACTTCCATTGAAATCTGCATAGATCATAATTTAAAATCCCTCTAATATTTAAAGTCATATCTTATGACAGAGACAACATGGTGTCTAAGGCCTTCTTGGCCCCGGAGGCGATTTTCTGATCAACTTTAATGACATTGATTGGTCTTTTCTCTTTGATCGCTCTAAAGCTAGCAAGTAGCCATCTCGGTCTAACACGATACATTGTTGTGCATAGGCACTGATAGGGAGATAAAGAAACGATCGTTTTGTCGGGGTGGGCAGATGCAAGACGGTTGACCAAATTGATCTCTGTACCAATGGCGATTTTACTTCCGGCCGGAAGCTCATTTACGCGATTAATAATATAGGCCGTTGAGCCGGCCTCATCAGCAGCGCGAACCACATCAAAGCTACACTCGGGGTGAACAATCACATGAGTTTCGGGATCACTTTCTTTTAGGGCGCGTACCAGTGCTGCAGTAAAGCCTTGGTGAACTGAACAGTAACCGTACCAAAGGATAACTTTCGCTTTTTGAACTTTCTCCGGGGTGAGGCCACCATTGGGAAGATTAGGGTTGTAGGTGACCATTTCATCGAGGCCAATTCCCATTTTATAACAGGTGTTGCGTCCTAGGTGTTGGTCGGGAAAGAAGAGAAGCTTTTCACCGTTATCTAGTGCCCAACGAATGACTTTCTCAGCGTTGGAAGAAGTACAGATACTGCCCTCGTGCTCACCGACAAAGTCTTTAAGCGTGGCCGCACAGTTAATATAAGTTACAGGAACAATTTTTTCGTTAGTCGATGTCGTAAGAAAGTCCCAAGCTTCATCGATCTCTGTTCTATCGGCCATATCGGCCATTGAACAGCCTGCGGCAAGGTCGGGCAGGATAACCGTTTTATCATCGGCAGTAAGAATGTCTGCGGTTTCGGCCATAAAGTGTACCCCGCAGAAAATAATATAAGGCTTATCAATTCCCGACGCATCTTGAGCAAGTTTAAGAGAGTCGCCTTTAAGGTCGGCAAATTGAATAATATCGTCTTGTTGATAGTGGTGCCCGAGTACGAGAACTTCATCTTTAAGTTCTTCTTTTAAGCGCCATACTTCTGCAATAACTTGTTCGTCATTGAGTTCTTCGTGAGAAATTGGCGGGAGGTGCTCATGGGCAGCTTCACCATGAAATAGATCTAACATAGTAAATATCCTCTGTGGGATGTCGCGTTGTAAAAAGTTAATTCGGCGCACACCATACCGTATATTTTATGAGATTGCACTCTTATTGGGATATACAGAGGTCGGCAAAAGGGGGAGCAGGGGAGTCAGGGTCTAGGTTTAGACCCCGATCACTATCTTCATCTTTTTTAAATTTATTTAAATGGTTGGGTATCCCTTTTCGGCCCAGGCCAAGATTCCACCTTCCAGGTTAAAAAGGTTTTCAAAGCCTTCTCCTTGGAGGGCCATACAGGCCTTCATGGAGCGAGCACCACTTCGGCATTGCATGACAATGGTAGCGCCCTTGTCCGTAAGTTTCTTCATCTCTTCTTCAAAGTTGGAAAGAGGCATAAACTCGGCCTTTTCAATATGTGCCTCATCCCATTCACCTTGCTCGCGGCAATCGATGAGTTTGATTTCTTCATTTGCATCAAGCTTGGCCTTAAGTTCTTCTACTGTCATATTTCCGATCATATTAAATCCTTGTTATTCGTTTTAGTGTCTTCAATGTACCACAGGATTTTAATCTAGCACTTTGTTCTAAATCAAGCTTGTCGCTCTTGGCTTGGATGATGCGTCAGAGAGTTGAAATAAAATGATAGGTCGAAGTTGACTAACAGTTTCGAGATTCTCTACAATTTTCATAGGCTTAACGCATAGTCTGAAACTCATGGAAAGAGTCTTCAAGATCGACCGTTCGCGGCAGAGATCTGGAGATGGAATTATGGAGGAATCATGGAAGTTATCACCATTGCGAATAATAAAGGTGGAGTTGGTAAAACAATGAATGCATACCAGCTAGCGTGCCACCTAGCTAATCAAGGTCACAAAGTTCTTGTCGTTGACCTCGACTCACAGGCCAATTTAAGTTCAACTTTTGGTGTTCAGATTCATAGAACTCTTATTCCAGAATGGTTGATCGGAGATGTTTCCATCGAAGATGTACTGGTTCCCTCTGAAGGCGAAGAAGAGTTTCACCACAATATTAGCGTGATCCCAAGTTCACGCCATCTTGCAAACCTTGCGAAACTTCTCATCCTTTCGGAACAAGAAATTAGAAGAAATGCAGGAAGAAAAGAGCGTCTTCTCAAAAAGAGACTTGCTGAATGTGCCGATAGCTTCGACTACGTTGTGATCGATACTCCTCCTATGCTTGGAGACGAGTTGATTATGGCCTTAGTGGGAAGTACTCGTATTCTTATCCCAACTCAAGCTCAAGATTACTCCATCGATGGTTTGGAAGAATTAATGGATACCTTTGAAATTATCCGTGAAACTGAAAACCCTGGACTTGAGTTCGCTATTATTCCTTCCATGGTGAATAAGCGCCGTAAGATTGAGCAACAAAGGCTATCCGAGTTGGCCCAGTCTTTTCAGATTACTCCTCCGATCAGAAACTTGGTTCAGATGCAAGAGTCTATCTCTAATCAGAAGCCAGTATTCATGATGAATAAGAAGACGGAAGGTTATAAAGATTATCAGGCCCTTTGGGAATCTCTAAATTTATAGTTTAAAGCGCGCGACCAAGGATTTAGGTTATGGCAAAGAAGTTTACTGCAAGAGTATCCAAGAAAAATAGAAAGACACTTGATATGTCCAATAATCTCGATAGAGACCTATTGGCCTTAATGGATGATAAACTCCTTAAAGGGGCTCGACTTGAAGAAGTTAACCTCAAGGAAATTATTGTTAAGGATCAGGTTCGTACGAAGTTCAATGATAGTTCAATTAAAGAGCTAGCAGAGAACATTAAAGTTAACGGTCTGATTCAACCACTTGTTCTTCACCGTGATAAGAAAGGTAAGTACACCCTGATCTGTGGGGAGCGTCGTTTTAGGGCGATGAGTACCTTAACGGATATGGATTCATGTCCATGTTTTATTTTGGAAGGCAAGTCGCCTGAAGAATTGATGGCGATTCAGTTTTCTGAGAACTCATCACGTGAGGCCCTCCATTATATAGATAGAGCTGATGGTATTTTAAATTATCAAAGAGCCACGAAGGCGAGTGAGAGAAAGATCACAGCAGCTTTGGGAATTTCTAAATCAGAAGTTCACCGCTCCCTACTTATCGCGAAGCTTGGAAAGAGAATTAAAGAAGCGGCCAAGCTTCACAATATTGAAAAGTACGTTCTTCTTGAAATTGATGCCTTGGAAAGAGGGGCCTTGAGAAAGGAATTGGAGAAGAAAGTTCTCTCAGGCGAACTTACGAAGAGAAGTCAGGTTAAGCGCCTGATCAATAAAGGCTCAGTGGTCGCGGCGAAAAAGAAGATCTCTAAAAAGAAGAAGCCGGCCCTCCCTGCTGGACTCACC
>JBFHGF010000050.1:0-12314 GCA_041583335.1 Bacteriovoracaceae bacterium | reverse complement strand
CAATAATCTTTCTATTTAGGGATGCTGAAAAGTAGCCACAAATAACGAGAGCGGTATCTCCAATATCTTTGAGCTCACGTTTTCTCTCCTCTTTTGAGAGCTTTGAGCTGGCCAGATATTTGGTTCCTAAAACTTTATTTCGAAGTTTTCCATCGCTATGGTCAAAATAGCGTTTCACATCTCCAAAGTGATCCATAACTAGACTGGAATAATAAATGGCCTCATTTGGAAGTGGTTCCAATGACTTAGAATTGAAATGCTGAAGTTCTGAATAGAAAAAAGACTGTAACGATGTTTCTAAAATAACGGATGTCTTCTGATCGTGCTTGGTCACCAACTACCTCCAAGTTTCAACCACTCTAGTCTACTATTTTACCATTATTCCGACGCACAACAAAAACGGGTAATTACTGCCCAAAATTAGCTCTAAATACCCATAATTTAAGCGGCAATTCTTTGAGCTTTCCCTCCTTATTTGGTACTAATAATTTATCAAAATACACAATTTTAAGGCGGTCAAATGAGCGATTCAAATTTC
Source organism: Bacteriovoracaceae bacterium (assembly GCA_041583335.1). GTDB lineage: Bacteria > Bdellovibrionota > Bacteriovoracia > Bacteriovoracales > Bacteriovoracaceae. The sequence continues at coordinate 11,776 of JBFHGF010000050.1, read as the reverse complement.
AATCAATGGGAAAAGTTACTGGAAAAAGAAAGTAGAGGAAAGAGCTACTCCGACTTTGTAAAAGACAGTCCAGAAGGAATCAAAATCAAACCTCTCTATACCAAAGAAGATCTCAACGGAAATAGTAACTATGAGACTCTTCCTGGAATGGCCCCTTACATGAGAGGACCAAGAGCAACCATGTACACAGGTAGGCCTTGGACCATCAGACAATATGCAGGATTTTCGACAGCAGAAGAATCAAATGCATTCTATAGAAAAGCTCTGGCCGCTGGAGGACAGGGTGTTTCCGTGGCCTTTGACCTTGCCACTCATAGAGGATATGACTCTGACCATGACCGTGTAGTTGGAGATGTTGGTAAAGCTGGTGTGGCCATTGATTCAGTAGAAGATATGAAAGTTCTTTTCAACGGAATCCCCCTTGATAAAGTATCCGTTTCTATGACTATGAATGGCGCAGTTCTCCCCATTCTGGCCAACTATATTGTGGCGGCAGAGGAACAAGGTGTATCTCCCGATCTTCTCTCTGGAACTATTCAAAATGATATTCTCAAAGAATTCATGGTAAGAAATACTTATATCTATCCCCCTCAACAATCCATGAAAACAATCTCTGATATTTTCGCCTACACATCAGAGCACATGCCAAAGTTTAATAGCATTTCGATCTCTGGCTACCATATGCAAGAAGCAGGTGCTGATGCAGCTCTTGAACTTGCCTACACTCTAGCCGACGGTAAAGAATATATTGAAACAGCAATTAAATCGGGACTTAAAATCGATGCCTTTGCTCCTCGCCTATCGTTCTTCTTTGGTATTGGAATGAATTTCTATATGGAAATTGCTAAATTAAGAGCAGCCCGAGTGCTTTGGCATGAAATTGTATCCCAATACAATCCAACGAACCCCAAATCAACTATGCTTAGAACCCACTGCCAAACCTCTGGCTGGAGTTTAACAGAGCAAGACCCTTATAATAATATTATTCGTACGACGATTGAGGCCATGGCCGCAGTATTTGGGGGCACTCAATCCCTCCATACCAATAGTTTTGACGAGGCCATCGCGCTGCCCACAGAGTTCTCCGCGAGAATTGCTCGTAACACTCAGATTATTCTCCAAGAAGAAACGGGTATTACTGGTGTTGTAGACCCATGGGGTGGCTCATTCATGATGGAAAAGCTTACAGAAGAAATCGCAGGGCGCGCTCGCGAAATCATGAAAGAAGTAGATGAGCTTGGAGGAATGGCACGCGCGATTGAAAAAGGTGTTCCTAAACTCAATATCGAAAGATCAGCTGCTGCGAAACAAGCCCGCATCGATAAAGGTGATGATGTTATTGTAGGTGTTAACAAATATAAAACAGATACTGAAGATCATGTTGAAGTTCTCGAAATTGATAACGTCAAAGTTAGAGAGGGCCAGCTCAAAAATCTTGCTCAAATCAAAGCAACCAGAGATCAAACAAAGGTTGATGAAACTCTCGCTGCTCTTGAAACCTATGCTCAAGGTGGACCAGGTAATGCCCTTGACCTCGCCGTTAAGGCCGCACGTGTTCGTGCCACCGTGGGTGAAATTACCATGGCCCTAGAGAAATACTGGGGACGTTTTAAAGATCAGGCAAGAACAGTAAGCGGTGTTTACGGAAGTGCCTTTGAACAGGATGAAAACTGGATGAATATTAAAAATAGAATTGATGCATTTGAAAAGAAACATGGACGTAGACCGAGGATGCTCGTGGCCAAAATGGGACAAGACGGACACGACAGAGGCGCTAAAGTTATCGCCACGGCCTTTGCTGATGTTGGCTTTGATATCGACCTCGCTCCTCTCTTTTCTACTCCTGCAGAAGTAGCAAAACAGGCACTAGATAACGATGTCCATGTTATCGGCGTTTCAAGCTTGGCCGCTGGTCACAAGACATTAGTCCCGGCCCTCATCTCAGAACTTAAGAAGCTTGATGCAGAAGATATTATTGTTGTTGCTGGAGGAGTCATTCCCAGACAAGACTATGACTTTCTCTTCAAAGCTGGCGTAAAAGGAGTATTTGGTCCAGGAACTCCAATTCCCGATTGCGCGGCAACAGTTATTGAAGAGATCGAAAAGGCCAATAGCTAATGAAGCTTCAAGACCTCGCTCAAAAAGTTTTAAAGGGAAATCGCCGAGCACTTGCTAAAGCGATTACCCTTATTGAATCAACTCTAGATCATGATCGAGTGGAGGCCCACAAGCTTATGCAAGATATCCTTCCCCACACTGGCAAGGCCCTTCGTATAGGTATCTCGGGAATCCCCGGAGTTGGAAAATCAAGCTTTATTGAAGTGCTAGGTCTTGAGCTTATAAATCGTGGTCATAAAGTGGCCGTGCTCGCCGTAGATCCAAGCTCTCCTATTTCGGGTGGATCTATTCTTGGAGATAAAACCAGAATGGAAGAGCTCTCTCAAAATGACTCTGCCTTTATTAGACCAAGCCCATCCACAGGAAGCCTTGGTGGTGTAGCCGCCAAAACCCGTGAATCCATCTACCTCTGCGAGGCCAATGGCTACGACATTATCCTAATTGAAACAGTTGGAGTCGGTCAAAGTGAGTACGAAGTGGCCTCTATGGTTGATCTCTTTATGGTACTCATGGTTCCCAATGCAGGAGATGAACTTCAAGGAATTAAAAAAGGTATTATTGAACTCTCTGATCTTCTCATTATCAATAAAGCAGATGGGGATACTAAAACCTTGGCCGAGAACGCCAAGACTCAATACCAAAATGCCCTTCATATCATTAAGAAAGATAAGTTTTGGAGTCCACAAGTCCTAACTTGTAGCTCATTACAAAAAACAGGACTCTCTGAAATTCTCGATACCATCTTCAAGTTTCAAGCCGAGTCACAAAGAAGTGGGTACTTTGAAAACAATAGAAAGAAACAGATTCATCGCTGGCTAAAGAGCCTCTTTCAAACAGAGCTTGATTTCCATATTAAAAATAGTGATCACTTAACAAAAGATTTCCGAAGTTCAGAAGAGAAGGTTCTCAAAGGAGAAATTTCTGCATCTCAAGGAGCTCAAGAAATGCTCAAATCTCTTTTAAAAAACTAAGTCCAATTATAGCTTTATAAAAATTTGATTATCAGAACCAAACTGAATCATTTCTGATTGCATAAACTTCTTAGCAATCGACATAAAGAAACTACGAGATGTTATCCCTAGAGGCAGGCGAGAATGTGTTACATCCAGAGTAAGGATACTTGTCTCTGGATTCCAGTGAGTCCTTCCCTGTATCCTAACCAACATATTCATTCCCATCACTCTAACTCTTAAGCTCGCTGCAAGTATATTATTCGTAATTCTCGCACGTACATCCTTAATACCAGGCTTACTTTCTTCAACTCTATATCTATTGAAGTTGAATCGGTCATTTTTAAGTGTTAACTGATCAACTGCTGTTTCATCGGTAAACATTGATTCAATATTTACAATCATATTAGAACTACATGAATCAATCACGTGAGAGACATCAAAGATATCAGTTCCTGGCTTGAGACTACAATGTCCTAATAGTCCTCTAAGAAGTTTACGACTTTCCTTATCTATCATAGTAAGCCTATTAAGATGAAAGTTTAAAACCTCATTCTCTACATTTATGGCCCGTGCATCTATCTGCCCACGAGTTGTCTCCTTCTTTTCATTTACAATATGAAACCTCATATCTGAAGTATCTAGGATCATTCCCTTCTTACAGTGATCGAGTAGCAATGGAATATCTAAATTTAGAAGATTTGGATCTTTTTGACAGGTAACAACCATATTATCAAAATCAAACATGACCTCGTCAGAAATATTCAATCCAAAGTTATTTGATACAAATGATAGTTTTTTATTTTTAATAATAAGATCATTTATTTTCCCATCAATGCTAATATCTAAAGGCTCACCTGAACTTTCAGAAACTCCACCTTGATGAAACTTAAATTCAACTCCATTTTCAGCATCTAAATCTGCTTCAGTTAAACAAGATCCCATATAGGTTGCAATATCAGTTAAATCACCCTCTAAGATATTACACTTCAACTTGAGTTTTCCAATTTTAAATGAACTCTCCACGGAAGAGTATCCAAAGCTACTGATTTTGATATTCGCCAAATTGTCTGCAAAATCCACATCCAAATCAGATAACTCCATAAAGTCACCTTCTTCAAGAAGAGTAACTTTCATATTAGGCGCCTTAAATGTTAAGTCACTCAAACAAGGGTTGATAAAGCTCCCCTCACTCATCGTAAGAAGATCACGTGGCTTTGAACATTGAAATGAAAACTCTCCCAAATCGAGCTTCGTAGTATTATTAATTAACCCCTCTAATGTTAGACCTTTACCTATAAGAGATTCCTGCGAGGTTTTAACTGATTCCACGTAAGTCTTTACGTTAATAATTTCATCTTCATTTTCACTGTAGAACTTTAGTCTGAGGTCAATTCCTGGCCGTTCCTTTGGAATCAACATTCCATAATTGAAGCAACCCGACATTAAACCTTGCCCATCATTCAAAAGATAATCAGGGTGACGATCACAGCTAACCTGATAACCAAGAGCTTTTATATAAGTTCGAGGTTCTCTAAACTCAATGACTTCAGAGTCGATCAGAATCTCATTTCTATTCATTACAAAATGAGTATTTAAAATATTCGCAAACTTTATAGAATCTAAATAGTCAAAGTCAGTCTCTCTAAGCTTATAGGCAAACTTAAAGCTCTCATTAACTAGACCAAAGCGGCCATTGATCATATAAATATCGGCATCATAAACACCGTCTTCATTATTGAGATTGGTAGCAATACTTGAGTTTACGACGTTGAAGTTAGTAAAAGAAAATGATCCTCTTCTTCCATTTACTTCATTTTCACGATCATACTCAAAAGTATTTAATTTGATATCATAAGAAGGTGTCAGCTCATCTGTGAAAACGCTGAATGGATTACTCTCGCTAGAGTCAGCATTTACCTGAGACACAAACAACATAGATGTAATAAATCCTAAATGTAGAAACTTCACAAATTCTCCTTACGATGCAGAGCATTATTTCATAAACCAGCGACCCCCTCCCTTAAAATGAAATAAATTCAAAACTTATTTAGAGTGTAAAAAATATGATCATAATCTTTGTCTTTTTAGATTTAAGAGCATAAATGGTAGAATCAACCATAATTTTAGATATTTAAGGACTCATAACGATGATTACACCCAAGTGTGGACCCTACGATTTCTTCAAAGAAAGTCATAAAATACAGCCTAAATCACTGAATTTAATAGGATTTGGTTTTGACGGAACCGCCTGTTTTCGCAAAGGAACCAAAGATGGGCCCGATGCTATTCGCGCCGTCAGCACTGGAATTGAGTCTTATAGCCCCTACCTCGATGACGACCTAGAATACAGAGAAAATTTATATGATTTAGGAAACTTGCCCGTTGGTACTTCTGATGACCAAGAAGCGAACTGGAATCAGGCCAATGATGCGCTTTACCAGCTACTTGAAGATGTAAACCTTAAAGAAGATCAGGCGAAAATCCTTACCCTAGGTGGAGAACACTCGATATCTTATGTTCCTATAAAGTCCTATTTAGAAGCCTATGAAGACCTTGTTCTCATCCATCTCGACGCCCATGCTGACCTAAGAGATGGTTATGAAGGCTATCATTTTAGTCACGCAAGCATTATACGACGCTCACTTGACCACATGACCGATAAACATCACCTTATTCAGTACGGAATTCGCTCAGGAACAAGAGAAGAGTACCAGTGGATGAATGAACACAAGACCATCAAGAAAAGTCTTGATGAGTTTATCTCCGAGGTGACTAGGATCGATGATAAAAGACCTATTTATTTAACACTAGATTTAGATTACTTTGATCCATCATTCCTACCAGGAACAGGGACACCTGAACCTGGGGGGGAAACATTTCACTCTTTTATTAAACTTATCAAAATCCTTAAAACAAAGAATTTTGTAGGTGCAGATGTAGTAGAATTATCACCAGAAATCGACTCTAGTGGAAATAGCGATGTATTCGCCACAAAAGTAGTAAGAGAACTTATTCTTTGTTTAACCTAAGGCCTAGCAATGACTGATTGGACACGAGAAGAAGCAGAAAAGACATATAATATTTTAACTTGGGGTGAAGGATACTTCGACATTGATAACAATGGGGATGTTGTTGTTAAAGCTAATGAAGTAAGTAATCCTATTATCATCAAAAATGTTATTGAAGAGATGAAGGCCCAAAAAGTAGCTTTGCCCGCCGTTATTCGCTTTCACGATATCTTAAGATCCCAAGTGAAGAAAATTAATAAAACATTCAGAGATATTATTGATGAAGCTGACTATCGTGGAAAATACTGTGGCGTATACCCCATTAAAGTAAACCAAATGCGAGAAGTCGTAGAAGAAATTGTAGATGCTGGTGAAAAGTATGACTACGGACTTGAAGCAGGATCAAAGCCAGAGCTTCTTGCTGTCTTGGCCTATAACACTAATATAAATTCTCTCACTATCTTAAACGGATACAAAGATGAAGACTACCTCTCATTGGCCTTACTCGGTACTCAACTCGGTAGAAAAATAGTCATTGTTATTGAGAAGTTCTCAGAGCTCAAAAAAGTTATCGACCTCTCTAAGAAATATAAAGTGAAGCCTTTAATTGGACTTCGTGGAAAAATGTCCAATATGGGAAAAGGCCGTTGGGCAAAATCCACAGGAGATCGCGCGAAGTTTGGACTCTCCATCTCTGAAATGATTAGGGCCATAAACCTCTTAGATGAACACGATATGAAAGAGTCCATTAAGCTTTTTCATTTCCATATAGGTTCTCAAATTTCAGATATCAGAACCCTCAAAGCCGCCATTAACGAAGGTGCTCGAATCTACACTCAACTCTACAAAATGGGTTGTAACCTAGAATATTTTGATGCTGGCGGTGGTCTTGGCATTGATTACGACGGATCAAGATCCGACTCGGAGTCATCAATAAACTACCATCTCAATGAGTATGTTGCTGATATTGTCTACGGACTTAAGCAAGTATGTAACCTAGAAAGCGTACCTCATCCCAATATTGTTACAGAAAGTGGAAGGGCCATTACAGCTCACCACTCTCTTGTTGTTACCAATGTTGTAGACAAAATCTCTGTCACTCAAACCCAGTTCGATATTAAACCTCAAACAGGTGAACATCACCTTGTTACAAATATGAGGGAAATGCATGACTGGAACATTACTGAAGATAATTTTCAAGAAATCTACAATGAGTCAGTACAAATCAAAGAACAGGGTCTTAATGCTTTCAATCTCGGTGTTATTACATTAGAAGAAAGGGCCCGCCTTGAGACAATTTTTTGGTTAACCATCACCAAAGTAATCGCTTTTAGCAAAACATTGGATTTCGTGCCCGAATACATGTCTCAACTTGAAGATCAAATTGCTCCACAATATTTGTGTAACTTCTCAGTCTTCCAATCTGCTGCTGACCATTGGGCCATCGACCAACTGCTACCGGTAATGCCTATTTCTCGTCTCAATGAAGCACCCGAACAGAGCTGCTCTATTGCCGATATTACTTGCGACAGTGATGGAATTATCCGTAAATTTATCAATCAAGAAGGGATTTCCCCAACAATGGCCATTCATGACCTGAATGATGATGAGGATTATTATATCGGACTATTCCTAACAGGGGCCTACCAAGATGTTATGGGTGATATGCATAACCTCTTTGGCCGCTTAAATGAAGTTCACGTTTACGGTGATAATGATGATCCCGAAGGTTTCTATATTGAAGAAATCATTCGAGGAAATACGGCTTCAATGGTGCTCTCCACCATGCAATACAACCCTGAATACATGGCACAAAAAATGAAAAAAGATGTTACAAAGGTTGTTACAGCTGGAGCAATGCCCCCAAGACAAGGTGTAAAATGGGTAGATTTCTATGAAGAATGTCTAACCAGTTACACCTACTTAAGACAGAGCTAATCAAGTCTTCTAAAGTACTTGAATAGCTCTGATTCTGAGCTCAAGATAAACTTGGTTCCCCCAGTAATTGAGTCATTATAAACTTCCATAGTTTTAATAAACTCGAAGAACTTGGGGTCCTGACCTAGGGCCAAAGCATAAATTCTTGCCGCTTTGGCTTCGCCCACACCCTTTATAATTTGCGCTTCTTTATAGGCTTCTGATTCAATTTCACGTAAGTCTCTCTCGAGACGCCCTTCAATCTTAGCCTGCTCACCTTTACCAATTGAGCGAATTTTCTGGGCCACTCTCTGTCTCTCCGAAGTCATTCTCTCATAGACTTTTGATTCAACAGACTTTTCATAACTGATTCTTCTCAACTGAACATCAATTAGATCAATCCCAAATTCTTTTAGTTCTGAGGAAGCCGATTCAGCAATTTTATCACTTAAGCTTTCACGACCTAGACGAATTTTTTCAATCTCACCCGTTATCTCTTCTTCTATAATAGGCTTACCTTGTTCCTTGAGCTTCTTAATCAAATCACGTTGCTCATTAATCTTATCAAGAATGCTATTTGAATTTCGAACGGCCTCTACAAGATTCTGATTGGAGATAACATCACGTGTAGCTGAATCAAGAATCGCATCAAGCCTGGCCTTAGCTCCGACTTCATTCCTTACCGTTTGAATGAACTTAAGTGCATCGACAATTCTCCATCTTGCCGTTGTATCGACTTTAATATACTTCTTATCCTTCGTAGGGATTTGATTAGGAAAACCGTCCCAACTCAAAATTCTCTTATCTACATATCGAGCTTCTTGAATAAAAGGGACCTTAAAATGTAGACCCGCTTCTGTGATCGGATCGCCAACAGGCTTACCGAATTCAGTAATAATGGCCTGTCTTCCTTCATCCAAAACATAGAAAGTCGACTTCCCTAGGATCAAAAGAACAAATACAAATACAGCAACAATCGTAGTCTTAGTTCCCATCTTTTGCTCCTTGGAATACAGGAAGGATTCCTTTAATACTTGGATCAACAACACGGATATTTTCAACTTTCTTCAATATCTTTGCCATTGTTTCTAGATAAATTCTTTTCTTAGTAATTGAAGGGGCCCTCTTATATTCTGCAAGCATGGCCTTGAAGCGCTCAGCATCCCCTTCGGATCTATTCACTTGTGCCTTCGCATAACCTTCCGCTTCACTAATAAGCTTTTCAGCTTTCCCTCGTGCCTCTGGAATAACTTTGTTATAGGCTTCCTCTGCTTGGTTGATTACTTTCTCTTGCTCTTGTTTGGCAGCATTCACATCATTGAATGACTTCTTCACAATTTGAGGAGGATTCACATCTTGTAACTTAACCGTCACAATTTTCACTCCCATATCATACTTGTCGAGTACTTTTTGCATGAGAATTTTTGCTTCAGTCGCTATCTCAACACGTCCCGTAGTTAAGACTTCATTAACCAGACGATCTCCAACAACTCTCCTCATAATAGACTCTGAGACATCTCTAATATTTCTATCAGGAGATGATGTTTGAAAGAGAAACTTAAAAGGATCGGCAATTTGAAATTGAACAACCCACTCAACATCGGCCACATTCAAATCACCCGTAAGCATCAAAGACTCATCATCAAAATTCTTACTATCATAAGTCGTTACACGGCTACGAGCATCCCTAGTTCTAAAACCAAACTCTTCTTGAAGTACTCGTTTAGTTTTAACGTGAATAACTCGATCAATTCCCATAGGTAACTTGAAATGAAGACCGGGAAGAGCAGTGCCCTGATATTGCCCAAGGCGAATAATCACGGCCTCCTCATCAGGATCTACCGTATAATAAGAGGTATTTCCCAATATAAAGAGGAAAATGAGTACTACCGCAGGAACAATAAACTTTGCCCCATTCTGTAGATCTTCTTTTGCTTTATCCCAATCGTTCATTTAAATCCTTTTTTTATGTGACTACTCAATTTCCATCATTAGGACACCACTTTCAAGAGCATCGCCCTCTTTCACGTGGATGGCCTTAATCGTTCCATCAACAGCAGTTTTAATCTCGTTTTCCATTTTCATGGCCTCAAGAATTAAAACACAGTCACCTTTTTTAACTTCTTGTCCAATCTCAACATTAATCTTTACGACTTTACCAGGCATCTGAGTAAGCAATTCTCCACTCGATCCCGAAGACAACCCAGAGGGTTTGAATCCACGATAAACATCGTAAACATTGTTAACATTTAAAATTTTCTTCGGAATATGCTGTCTTGCTAATTTCTTCCAACCAATATTGTCATTAGAAATATAATAGTTCCCGGCCAGCTTCTTAACAAAAATGGTCTCGGTATGAACAATTTTATTTTCTTCCAATGTATTATACTCAAACTCCACTAGGTCACTTGAGTGCTTAATTGTCTTAGTTAGATCGACAACAAACTCATTCTTATCTGAATCTAGTAAATATGTTCTCATTACATCCCCATATTTCTTGCTTCAGCAGCAGCAAGCTTCTTGTAGACATTAGAATAATCAAATGATGTATCAATATCGTCTTGCGGCGCTACTTCTTTGATATAATTTGTAGTGTACTTCCCTTCATTAAAGTTAGGCTCATCCATAACAACTTTATGAAGAGGAATATTATTCTTAAGTCCTTCAATATATAGACCATTAAGCGCGGCCCTCATTTTACGAATGGCTACATCACGAACATATCCCTTAGCAACAAGCTTTCCAACCATTGGGTCAAAATCAGGAGTTACTTCAAGACCTCGATATAAACAATGATCAAAACGAACCCCCTGTGGAAAATTCGTTTCAAATCCTGTAACTCTTCCTGGAGCAGGAAGCATTGTAATAGGATCCTCAGCACAAATTCGACATTCGATTGCATGACCTGTTTTTTTGATTGCTTCTTGATTTGGAATTTGAATATCTTCGCCAAATGCAGATTGAATCATACAGATAATGAGGTCAAAGCCTGTGATTTCTTCTGTAATGGGATGCTCAACTTGAATACGAGTATTCATTTCTAGGAAGTAAAAACTCTTATCCTCACCCATAATAAATTCAACGGTACCTGCACTATCATAGTCAACGGCTTGGGCCAATTGGACTGCAGTAGCACAAACTCTTTGGCGAAGTTCTTCATCATCACCAATAAAAGGAGATGGTGCCTCTTCAATAATCTTCTGGTGACGACGCTGAATTGAACACTCTCTTTCAAAGAAGTGGAATACATTACCATGCTTATCCGCAAGGATTTGAACTTCAATATGGTGAGGGTTAACAATGAGCTTCTCAACGAGAAGATCTCCATTCCCAAAAGCCGCTTTAGACTCACGCCCGACAGCTTCAAATTGCTTTTTCACTTCTTCTTCATTTTCGCAGGCACGCATACCACGTCCCCCACCACCAGCTACGGCCTTGAGAAGAACGGGATAACCAATCTCTCTGGCCACTTCAACAGCTTTCTCAACAGTGGGTACAGCTTCAGCAGTTCCTGGAACAACAGGTACTCCCGCTTCTTTCGCCAGGGCCTTAGAGGTCGCTTTATCACCCATAACTTTGATGGCATGAGTATTAGGACCGATAAAAGTAATCCCTTCGGCAACGAGTCTTTCTGCAAATGCTCCATTTTCAGACAAGAAACCATATCCTGGGTGTACCCCATCAATTTTATATTTCTTGGCCACTTCAAGAATCTTCTCAACGTTGAGGTATGTCTCAGCGTTGCTTGATCCTTCAAGATGAACCCACTCATCACAATAT
>JBFHGF010000049.1:0-12390 GCA_041583335.1 Bacteriovoracaceae bacterium | reverse complement strand
TACACTCCAACCATGGCATGTATAACCTCCTGTTATATGGAGATTATACCTGACTAAAAAGTTTGAAAGTGTAACCTATGTCTCCGGTATAAAGTGTTACCTATGTCTTGATAAGGACATATCCTATTGAAAATGCGAAACTTTAAACGGCCATCTACTTTTTCTTTTGACTCAAGAATCTGTCGATTCTTGAGAAGCCTCCAGTCATTTTTGGTGGTGTTTTGCTTTTTATTTTCTTCACTTTCGATGCCGTCTCTCTACGCTGTTGAAGACTCCGTCTCTGCTTTGAAAACCCAGGCCCTTAAGCAGGTCAACTTTTCTCAAAACTTAAAAGATATTATCAATGGCCATGCTTCTGCTCCTCTTTCTCTTTCCGACAATGACAAAGAAGCACTGAAGCTCTTGGGCTACTCAGATAATGAGATCGCTTCGCTTACTATTAGTGACCTAGGTGATAAAGAGCAGCAGCAACTTCTTAGTCAGCGTGTGAATAATTATGCCAATAAAAAGAATACTGAAATCACGCAAGGAGTAGAGAAAGATGTGGTACCGGGGCTTGCTTCAGCTGTCATCGGGCTGGCCTTCAGCTCCCTCTTAGGGGTGGTCATTGGGGTGAAATGCAGTAATCAACCATCGGCCTTAGTCTTCGCGGGAACAAGTGCTGCTTGGGCGGCCTTGGAGATGATGATTTGGAAGGGCTATAAAATCAATATGAAAGATATTGAGACCTTGACCAATGCCACTACCATTCCGAATAAGATGACTAAGGAAGTGGAGGAGATGAAGGCGATCATTGCGAGCATTGAAAAGGATATTAAGAATAGCTCGGAAGATACTTATGAGTCGGCGTTAAGTAGAAATGAAGAGAAACTCAAAAAATTGAAGCAAAAGGCCCAGTCCCTTAGAGACTATTTGAATAAGGCCAAGGATAGTCAGTTTGGGGCCATTCGCAGAATACAGGAATCACTAGAGCTTGCTGCTGAGACCTCGCAGAAGAAATCAAAGAATGCAAAAATTGCGGCCATTGGTTTTACGGCCGCCGCTGGCGTGGCCACGGCCGAATCCTTTAAGTCTTTCTCTGACGGAGGCAAGTGCTTTACTTCGGGGATGTCTTATCAGCGGATATTGATTAATAAATTGCTCGGACTTTGGGTACCCTCTGCTCATGCAGCATTTGCGAATGTGGCGGATCTCGATAAGATTGGTATCCCTCTTGGGGCGGGGCTTGGAGCGGCCTATATTCATTTTGAAAAAACTTTTGCTAATAAAATTTTTAACTCTGCTCCCTCGCGAGCGGCGATCTTCTTGGCCATGGCCGGGATTGCCTACTACGCTTCGATGAAGTTACAGAAAGCGAGTGAGTTCCTACGCAAACAGGCCAATGAAATGGATGTCTTTGCTACCAGTGTGGAAGAGGGATTGAGTAAACTCAATTCTGGTGTGGACTCAGTACAGTCACTCATTTATGAAATAAAAGATCAGCTTCTGCCCGCTTATGATGAATTAGTGGAAAGTATAAAAAATAATGAAGATATTCAAGAAACACTAGAAGGGATTAAAGGTCAAGTCGCCGATGCTAAAGAACAGGCCCTATCTGCTGATGTCCAAGCTCTTATCGGTAAAGAGTTAAGCGATAATGAAAAGGAAATTGGGGAAACAATAGAGAAAGGAAAGAGTGAACTGAGTGATATTGATTCCTCTGAGTATGTAACTAAAAAAATTACTTCACTAGATTTTCTCGATATGATGGAATTTTTTATTCCGACTGCTCATGCGGCCTATGGTGGTCTTCGTGTTACTCCTAGTTGTTTTAAAAGGGGGCGATCTCTTCCTGTTATGGACGAGGATTGCTCTTGTCTGAAGAAAAGGCGCTGCCTGTCTTCTCGATTTCCTTCTCTGCTAAAAATAAAAAAGAAGGGAGCATTTGTTGAATTGGTTACTCAAAATGCATTTAAAGCATCCAAGGCCAGTGACTTAATTTTATCTGGTAAACCAAGGCATGGATTACTTCTGTTTAAAAAGCTGGCCCCAGATACTCAAAAAATTGAAAAGAGCTCCTTGGCACTGCTAAACTCAAGAGTTTCTAAAACCTATAATCCCCAAAGTGTTTTAAAGTTAACTAAGGTCATTCGAAATTCAACGAAGGAAGGCCTTGGGGACTACTTCCAAAAGTCAAAGGGATCACCGGTGTCTTTGGCCTCTGTGCCTTTAAAGATACCGTCGAAGAACAAATCCAATCGAGATAAAGTCTACACGAATCCGATCCTGAGTCGTTTGAAGAAAGATGTGGAAAAAGCAAAGAGTTTGGGGAATCTTTCAGTGGCCGGATTTCAGGTAAAAAGGGCGCCTAGAGAAGATAATGGTGGCTATGATTATGCACAGGAGACGATTATCCGTGATCCTAATGTCGACATTTTTCTGATGATTAAAAAACGGTATATGCAAGTGCGCGCTGATGGCAGGCTTTAAGCGAGGTCATGAAAAGGCTTCTTTTCTAAAAAATCTAGTATATCAAAGAAGCCTAATCTAATTATTAAATTAATTTCTACTGCAAAACAAGTTTGTGGTGAATTAGACACGAGAACAGTCTTTGTGTAGAGGACTTCAAAAGGTCCAACCCCATAACCAATGACATACTCTGCATCCTCTTGCACAACATCGATAACTTCAATATCTGTGGCAAAAGTAGAAGTCATGTTGAAGTAACTCTGGGCACCTTTTAGCACCGCTTCTTCACAAGTGGTATACTCAGCAGCTTTCTGAGCTTCACACCAGTTTAAATTGAAACCATCTTCCAGTTCACCAAGACATGAAATGTCTGAACCGTAAGATAGGCCTGTAAGTGTGAGCATTAGAAATACGAGTGATGATTTAATCATTACTTTCCCCCTTAAATCATAAATTTTGAATTCGATAGATTTCAATAGATGAAGAGCTTATAGAATTGAAAAACTTGGGTTTCAATATAGATTGTAAAAATGCTGTAGCTCCAAGCAAGAGTATTTGCTGCTTGTTGTAAGAAAAAAATGCCCTTTTTAAAGAAGAATTCTCAATGGGGTAAGCTCCCAAAAAAGGGTGAGGAATGTGTTTCTCTTTGTTTCAGGCCCTTAATTCTAGAGAGTTAAGGCCATTTGCGCTCCATTCTTAGGTACCCTTTATAGGTGGGGTTAGCTTGTAAACCTAATAACCAAAGGGAATTTATGAATGCAAAAAGAAAGGGAATTCAATCACTAGGGTCTACACTCTTACTAAGTACTGTCTTACTGACGGGATGTGGGAAGGGGGACGATCAATTAACAGGAACGGGAGTCGATTCAGCTCAGAGCAGTGTGATTATTGGCACCCTAGACTGGCTGGAGGTTGTCACTCTTAATATCGACTCGCCAGAGAGAAGAAACTCCTTGGCTGTTGCCGACGTCAGCATACCGGCCATCGGCTCACGTTGTACGGGCTTTTTAATCAATGAGGACACTCTTATGACCAATCACCATTGCGTGCCTGTCCCCGCGGCCAGTGTTGGTCTCTCCATTACATTAGAAAATGAAAGGGGAGTTCCTCTGTCTCAGCAAGAGCGCTTTGATTGCTCAACCTTTATTGGCCATAATCAAGAGAGAGATTTTGCCCTTTTGAAATGTGAGGGATTACCAGGTCAGAAGTTTGGCCATGTGACTCTTGATCCACAAGGAGCAAACGTGGGCGACGATATGTATATACTACAACAAAATTGTGATTACTTTTTGAATCCGAGTTGCCAGTGGACGAAGAAAATTGCCTATGGAGAGTTTACAGAGTTTGGCCCGATCCAAGTCGGCCATAGTGCAGACAGTTTAGGGGGCTCATCGGGATCGGCCATCTTTTCTCGTTCTTCAAATCATGTGGTGGCGATTCACAACTCTGGCCTTCCTTTTTGTAATGGCTGTCGTGAAGGCTCCGAAAATTTCGGTCGGTCCATGAGGGCCATTGTCCCATATATCCAACAAAATTTTCCTCAAGTGAAGCTCTTTCTTGCAGGTTCAGATCAAGATCCCATTGATCCAATGCCGCCGACGACTCCAACTCCTCCAGCACCGCTGCCAAGCAATGGTGATGGAAATGATAGCTATGATCAAGCAACATTGGTCGATCGATTCAGCATTCACGACTTTGCCATTGATAGTGAGAGGGATGTGGATATTTACGAATTTGATCTCGAGTATCGTAATAAGATGCTCTTCTACTTAGATATTATCGATTATGGACACGATCTGGACCTCTATATGATTGCCGCTGATGGAAGAATTCTTGGTAGAAGCGAAGACTCAACAACATTAGAGTTTCTCGATTTAACGCTAACACCAGGTAAATTCTACGTTGTGGTCCAAGGTTATAATGGGGCCCAAGGTAGGTATCGACTGAGTATTTATTAGTAATTTTTATGCACGCCCCACAAATGTTGGGGCTTGTTAGTTTTGTGAACTTATCCTTATGGTAAGATATTTTGGTCAATGAGGAGCTCATGTGAATTTCAGTGAAGAAGCAGCAAAAATCATTATCGACTACTATCAAGCTCAAAGAAGGAATTTAAAATCTTACTCCTTAAGGTCTTTTTCGAAAGATATCGGAGTAAGCCCCTCATCATTATCTCGCATTGCCAATGGGCAGAAAATTTCACACGATACTCTACTTAAAATTATCAATGAAATTGCGCTCTCCAAGTCTAAAAGGGACTTCCTGATGAACCTCTATCAAAAAGAGATTATGCAATTTGATGAGGCCAGTTTAATTTCAAAAGATTTTTGGGATAACTATGGGCGTCCGGTAAGTATGAATGCTCATAATTTTAAAAAGGTCGCATCGCTTGAGTGTCTGAGCCTATATAATTATTTCTTCTATAATAAGAAAATATCTTTTGAAAAAATTGAAAAAGAATTGGGCATTGCCGCTGAGTATATTGAAGGCCATTTAAATGCTCTCGTTGAAGTAGGTCTTATTGAAATAGAAAATTTTAGAGTTACGAAAATCAAAGATATAAATTTTATCCAAGATATTGATATCACCGAGGCCAATATGAAAGTGAATCGTGAAGTGATTCAAGAGTGTTTGGAGCGCCTCATTCATATCGAGAAGATTCGTGACCAAGACTATATTATGTCCACGATCTATGTCATTAAAGACTCAGATACCCAAAAGGCCAAAGATTTTCTCAATGCTATGCTTTATCGCTTCTATGACGAATTCTGTGTCGATATCAGAGATGTCAAAAAGAATGAATCATACCAAGTTGCACAAATTTTCAATGCTATTAGCATCCTCAGCAAAGACATATGATTTGACCCTGTACTATGGTACAGGGTATATATTACTCCCATGAAATTAACTATTGGGAAGTTGGCCAAAGCATCTGATGTTGGAGTGGAGACCATTCGCTTCTATGAAAAGAAAGAACTTATCGTACGGCCTGAAAAGGTTGGTGGCTTTCGTTATTATTCAGAAGAGCTTATTCATCGTATTAAATTTATTAAGCGCTCGCAGCAATTGGGTTTTACTCTTAAAGAAACCAAGGAATTATTGGACCTCTCTCTTGAGGAGAAGTCTCAATGGCAGGATGTTCTCAGTCGAACCGAATCCAAGATTTCAGAAATTGAAAATAAAATTAAAGATCTCCAAAGAATGAAGAACTCTCTGCTATCGTTGGCAAGCTGTTGTGAAGATAGCACTATCGCCCTCAGTGATTGCCCTGTTCTTGATTGCTTTATGGATGAAGGTAAACGAGGTTGTAGTGAGTAAGAAAAGTATCCTCTTTCTTTGTACTGGTAACTCATGCCGCTCTCAAATGGCCGAAGGGTGGGCGAAGAAGTTTCATGGTGAACGGTATCAGATCTACAGTGCGGGAACTAAGAAACATGGAATGAATCCCTATGCAATGAAGGTAATGGCCGAAGCAGGTGTCGATCTAAGCGAACATTATTCTAAAACAACACAAGAACTTCCCGATATTACCATGGATTATATATTTACCGTTTGCTCTGATGCCCACGAGAACTGTCCCTTCTTTCCCGGAGGAAAAACTATTCATACGGGCTTTGATGATCCCCCACGCTTAACCAAAGACATGTGTGATGAGGAAGAAATCCTCAAAGTCTATCGTCGTGTTAGGGATGAAATTAAAGAAACGATTCTTGAAATGGAAAAGTATTTATAAAGGAAATAAAATGAGTTCTGCGAGTGAAGAGAAAATGGGCTTCTTTGAAAGCTACCTTAGTTTATGGGTCGCCCTCTGTATTGCCTTTGGAGTGTTTATTGGTCATTTCTTTTGGGGCTTAATGCTTCCGTTAAGTGAAATGACTATTGCAACGGTTAATATTCCAGTCGCCATTTTAGTTTGGTTTATGATTTTTCCCATGATGGTACAAATTGATTTTACCTCCATTAAGGAAGTGGGCCGAAACCCCAAGGGTCTTATTCTCACTGTTGTCATCAATTGGTTAGTAAAACCTTTCACTATGGCCTTCTTCGGCTGGATTTTTTTTGAGAAAATCTACCTAGGTTACCTTAACCCAGAGTTGGCGCAGCAGTATTTGGCGGGAGCTATTCTTTTGGGAGCTGCTCCTTGTACGGCCATGGTCTTTGTATGGTCTTACCTCACAAAAGGGGACCCCGAGTATACCTTAGTGCAAGTTTCGATAAATGATCTTATCCTCCTCTTTGCTTTTATTCCCATTGTGAAGTTACTTCTAGGGATATCTCATATTGAAATTCCCATGAATACACTTCTGACTTCGGTTGTGATTTTTGTGGTTTTTCCTTTAGTTGCTGGATTTGCAGTGAATCGTTATTTGATAAAAGCGAAAGGAAAGAAGTGGTTTAAGGAAGTCTTCCTGGTTAGACTTAAACCTCTATCTATTATTGCTTTATTGTCCACTCTTGTTCTTCTCTTTTCTTTTCAGGGGGAGACGATTATTCAAAATCCCTTAGACATTCTTCTCATTGCTATTCCATTGACCCTTCAAACATACTTCATTTTCTTCATCACTTGGGCCTTAGGAAAGAAGATGAAGCTTCCCCATTGTATTCTCTCTCCAGGGGCGATGATTGGGGCTAGTAATTTCTTTGAACTGGCAGTGGCGGTGGCCATTGCACTCTTTGGCCTCAATTCTGGTGCGGCCTTGGCCACAGTTGTAGGAGTACTCATTGAAGTACCGGTTATGCTCACTCTCGTTCGTATTTCAAATAAATGGAGATTTTAATGAACTACTTGGAAAATGAATCTTTCAATCTTATTGCCAAAGAGTCTTCTTCTCTTACTCATAGACCACGCATCTTGATGCTCTATGGATCACTCAGAGAGCGTTCTTTCTCTCGTCTCTTAGCAGAGGAAGCGGGAAGAATTTTAGAGTTTATGGGGGCTGAGGTTAGGTTCTTTGATCCGACTGGAATTCCCGTTTTTGATTACGATAAATCTGTAGCGCATCCCAAGGTAACGGAGCTAAGAGAATTGAGTTTATGGTCAGAAGGTCAGGTATGGAGTTCTCCCGAGTTACATGGAAATTTATCGGGACTCATGAAAACTCAAATTGATTGGATTCCCCTAAGTATGGGTGCTGTCCGTCCAACCCAGGGAAGAACTTTGGCCTTAATGCAAGTTAGCGGTGGTAGCCAAAGCTTTAATGCCCTTAATAGCATGAGGGTTCTTGGTCGTTGGATGCGCATGATTACTATTCCCAATCAATCTTCCGTGGCCAAGGCCTATGAAGAGTTTAATGAAGACGGGACAATGAAAGACTCGGCCTATCGTGAACGAGTGGTAGATGTGATGGAAGAGCTCATGCGCTTCACCTATCTAACTCGAGATAAGGCCGACTTTCTGGTGGATCGCTATAGCGAGAGGAAAGCCGAAAAAAATAAAACTTTTGATAAAGTTGAGTAATTTCAAGTACTTATGCCATGATGGAGTAGTAATACCAAGATTTCTTGAACTTAAAAGAATAGCCCTTTCCCCTAAACATATTTATTATATATTTATGTCTGACCTAAATTCATGCATCCACGATATTAAGAACAAGATTACGCTCTTGCAGTCATTTAATGACAAGATGAAAGAGGGGCTCTCTGTTTCAGAGAGGAGCTCGTATGATAAGTGCCTTCAGCAAATGGGGTACCTATTAGATAGGATGTATTTGATGGCCAATGGTGGAGAGTCTGTATCCGTACATAGAGTAGATATTAGAGAGCTTAATCTCTCCTTGCTTGAGTGCCTACGCGATCTTAATATTCTGTACCCCAATATTATTTTTAATTACGAGTACGCTTCAATTGAAGCTGTTCTCGATTTTACGATAGATTTTGATGCTACTTTATTTTTTCAAGTGCTCGATAATTTGGCCTCTAATTCAGTGAAGGCCGGTGCCGATATTGTGGAGTACACTTTGAGTGTTGGAGATGAAGGTCTTCATATAACAATTCGAGATAATGGACAGGGAACGAACTTTTCTAGCGGACGTTCTTCTGGAATGATTCCTCAAGGATTAGGGATGGGAATTGTTCAAAAGAATATGAATCGAATGAATGGCTCGGTATCTATGCTTAATACAAAAGATGAAGGCTATTTGGCCAATCTCTTCTTTCCTCGAATACCGTAAATCACTATTTCCCAAATTGTTTTAGAGCTTTTGCCGAGAGATGAGTCTGTCCTAACTCATCGATAAGAATTCCGCTCACATCTTGCTGATTAAGAAATTCAATGGCCTGTCGAGGATTCATTGTCATAAGAATCGTTCCTAAAGTATCAGTTAAAACACAAGTCTCATGGATTACAGTGGCCGAAACTAAGCTGAGTTGATCACTTCTTTTTCGAATGATGTGATGATCTTTTTTATCGGTAGGATTAAATTGTACGTAACTTCCTGAGGTCGATACAGATTCATTGGTTACTTGTATGAGACCTGCTGAGACATTGGGATCAGAGTTGAAAGGATTGCGAATTCCGATTTTCCATCTACGAGGAGCATGTGCAGCCGAGTGCACCTTTATATCCCCACTACCATTAATATAAAAATTTTCTAAGCGCAAGGACCTCAGTATTTGAAAGGCCTGGTCTACGGCGTATCCTTTACCAATACCACCAAGTCCAATTCTCATTTTTGGATGGGGAAGATAAACCGTCATATTCTCTTTATCGAGTTCAATCTTTTTGTAGTCGATGAGGGCCTCTAGCTCCCTTCGTTCATCACTAGGGAAGGGGACTCCTTCGTTTTTATAATAACGCCATCTATGGCCAACACTTGCAAAGCTAATATCAAAGCGACCAGAGCTTAAGTGGGAGATTTCGATAGACTTCAGAATTAGGTCCATAATATCTTGATCAACTGGACAGGGACTTATTCCGGCGAGTTTATTGATTTGATTAAAGGGTGACTCTTTAAAATCGGTGAACTTATTTTCAATCCTTTGAACTTCACTATGGGCTTCTCTAAAAGCATCAAGAATTTGCTCTTCGTTGAGATGAGCTTGGGGATACGCCTTGTAGTTAAAGCTGCTCCCCATGGCCGGTAAAGTGAGTTCTAAAGGACTTGCCATCGTTACGGTAAGGTTGTGGGTGGTACTGTCTCTTTATAGACAATCTCACCTTTCTTATCAATGACCCATGTTTGAGGAAGATTTAAAACACCAAGAGATTTGGATACACTCTTATCTTCATCCATGAGGACTTTGAAGCTCCATGGATGTTTCTTTAAAAAGCGTTTTATTTTCTTCTTGGTATCTCCAGCACTGATGGCAATAAATTCATAACTTGGATACTTCTTTTTGAGAGCCTCGAGCTCATCAAGTTCTTTAATGCAAGATGTACACCATGTTGCCCAAAAGTTGATGAGGGTTTTCTTCTTCGCCTGGGTGACATCGTATGTCTGAGCAGAGGCGTACTCCTTCAGAGAGAACGCTTTAATCTTTTCAGCATAGGAAAAAGAGTTGAAACCAATTAAAAGAGTAAGAATGATTAACTTTTTCATGAGCGATCCTTAGAATTCAAAACTTACTGACGTTTGGTAGTATCCATTACGAAGACCATTGGTTCTCATGTAATAGACAAATCCATGGTTCCAGCTGAAGTTTTCAAGTTCAACTCCAAAGAGCTTTTGATCATCATAATTATGATTGAGATAGATTCCTGTTTCATAGGAGTTAAATCTATTCATATCGGAGTCACTGGTCATAAAGGTTTGGGCCGTATCGAATTGGTCAGCAAAGTAGCGAACCTGACTTTGGTAACTGTGGCGCACAAAGGTCTCAATAAAGTCTTCATTGTCATTGAGCTCAAGGAGGTAGGCCAAACGAGTTGTGTGAGAGTCTACATTCCATTGATCAAAGTAGTAACGGTAGCTTAAGTTGATTGCACTGATATCACTTAGGGCACGCACATACTTTGTCGATAGAGCATAACGGCTACGGGAATCTGGAAGTTGTTCCACGGCCCTTACGCCACCAATATTAACTGTATTGGCCGTGCTTTCTAGAAAACCTGAAGATCTAGCAAAGGTGAAGTCAAATTGAATAATATCGATAGGGCTAAGGATTTGACTGGCCGTAATGGAGGAGGCCAATATTTTCCTTTGAAGACCCGTTTCAATTTTCGCCGCTTGCGGATTGGAGATATCTCTAAAGGCAGAAAGCTCATCCATATAATACTGAAGACCAAAGCCTAGCGTGAAGTTATCTTGAGCAAAAGAGCGGCTGACGTTAATAGCGCCATTGATCGATTGGTAGTCATACTCAGTGGAAAAGCCAAAGTTAGCTCCATAGCTCCATTTTCCTTTCTCTTGACGGGCCCCAAGATTGGCCGCAATTCTGGCCTGTGTTTTGATACTCTCTCCACTGGCCCCTGTGTTGGAGTCAAGCTTACTATCACTCGCTGCCGTCCAGGCATCAAAGGTGATTTGACCGGTAACTGCGGTATCTTCGGTGATTTGATGTTCAATAAAGATCATGGGCTCAACAACATGGTCTTCTTCGCGACCTGAGTTATCAATGACCTGACCACCATTATTACTATTTTGATGGTAGAAGTTGAAAACAGAAGTAACTTTTGTTTTTCCCTTTTCCATCATTTCCGCAAGGGTATTTTGAATGAGGGTGAAGAAGCTAGTCAACGAGAGGAGTAGAAATTTAATTCTATTCTTAGTTACATCCACATCCGCCTCCTACAGCAGAGTTTCCTCCAATAGCAGACTCTCTGAAAGAGTGAACTTCATTTCTGAAGACTGACTCTTGAGGATGGGGATCAAGTTGCATAAATTTTTTCGCCAATTGGCCACGATCGATTTGGTTCACATTGGCGCATCCTGTAAAAAGTACGCCTAGGAGTAGAGAAGCAATTAATTTCATTATGATGTCCTTATCATTTTGAGTTGATCTATTAACGATAATGTCCTTCGAGTAAAAGCAAAAGGGCCTGCGAAAAATTTCGAATCACCAATAATAAATTTGAATCATCTATCTTAAATATGTGATTATAAATTTATGATTGTCTTGCCAAACCGCGAGAGGAAGGAGAGGGGGCGATAGATATTGTTTATAAGAATAGTTGTTTAATTACAGTGGGTTAACGTTGTTATATCTATAAATTAGATAAGAAGATTAGAACTATTATCCTTAATAGATTATTGGCCCCATGTTAGAACTCCATTGTGTTTACATGGAGATCCCCTTATGAAGTCCGCAATTTTTTTCATCCTTTGTCTAGTTTTCTCGGCTTCAAGTTGGTCCTACTATGAAGATAACTCTGAAGTTCAAGAACTTGTAAAGGCCGGTCGATTTGAAATCTCTTTTCATTCTTGTGAAGGTGAGTTGGAAGCAGATGCCCTAATTCGTGCAGACCAAAAAATCTGTCTTCATCACATTCCTCTTCCTTCTGCAGTGGAGGCCGAGGTTGGTCATATGCGAGTGAATGAACTTGAAAATGAAAGTGATTATGACCAGAGAATTACTTCTCTTCTTCACTTTTCATGGAAGGAGTTTTCTAAAGGGGAGATTGAACTTGATGATGTGTTGAACCTCTTATCTTTACTTAATATTGAAGCAAAACCTGATGATATATCTCTGGCAAATGAAGTTGTCGATCAAGAGAGCTTTCCTGAATTTAATGAACTCTTTGTTGATCTCTTCTTCAAGGTTAACTCGAGTACTCAAGACTTTATTAATTCTTCTTTTAAGGGAGAGTTGGTTCAAGTGGTTAAGTTTGAAGAAGGTGCTGAACTCTACCCCGGTGGGGGATTCTATGTTTCTCACTATCTCGTGATCTCTGCTCAGCATGCCATGTACATTAAGCTCTCATGGTGGAATAGTTAAATCTTAGAAGTAGTACTTCAGTCGTGCATAGGATTGATGGGATTTTTCTTGAAGAGTAGCTCCTAATTC
>JBFHGF010000048.1:0-12522 GCA_041583335.1 Bacteriovoracaceae bacterium | reverse complement strand
TCGCTTTTAAGGATTGGAGTTGCTCCTAAGTGGATGATATCTAAAGGAACTGGGATGAATCGTTGGGAGCCCAGTATGGTCTTCTTTGTCCTTCTCTTTCTCTTTGTTGGGGAAATGGTAAAGATGAGAGGGGCGCCGATCTTCTCAGGAATAGATGAAGTGATTCTGCCTTATGTATTTATGCCTTTAAGTGCTCTAACCAATTTGATCATCTCGGTAAGATTCTTTACAGTTAAAAAAGATTCATAAATATCATGAAATTTCCCTGTTGTTTGATTTATCAAACTATGGTTTAATTAATAAAACAAGCTGGAGGGATATTATGACATTTCAGGTACCAAGTGACTTCTTAACAGAATTACTTCGCTTAGAGCGTGAAAGGAATAGGGTTGTGGCGCTGGCCGACTCCTGGGGACTGGATCTGCAAGAGCAAGAAGAGCAGGCTTCTGATAAACTGAAAAAGTCCATTAAAGAGGCAAGTTCCTCCCCGGTTTAAATAAAAAGCTTCGTTTGAGACAATAGGTCTTATGAAAAGATCATTCCTACTCCTCATAACTTCATTTTTTTCTCTAACAAGCGCTCATGCTGTAATGTCGATGCCCTTTGGGTCATCCACTCTTAGGGTCACTCCAATTGTTGGTTTGGAACGAGTTGTGAAAGTCTCACCCGTTCAAAAAACGAAGACAAGAACGATCTTTGGGGTAAATGTGATGTACGGATCTAGCTTCTTATCAGCTGAGGCCGAAGTGACGAAGAGTGATGATAGTGAAACTCTTTATGATCAAGATATTACCGAGAAGGAAGAGTCTTATGCGGCCAAGTAAGGGATACGCTCAAGCTTTAATCTCTCGGTACTGAATTGGTATTTTCGTGCTGGAGGGCAAGCACGAAAAAGCAAATACACGACCACAACTGCTGGAGTAACAACAGTACGTGAACCAGCAATCTATGTTTCTCCCTATGCGGGGACAGGATTCAACTTCAATCTCATGGGAAATCTCTTTGCCAATGGTGGAATAACTGTTATTTTCACCGGGCGTCCAAAGGGGAGTGACCGTGAATATCAAACAACTCTTGGATTCGGAGTCCGTATCTAAGTTAAAATCCTATAAGAAAATTCTAATACTAGGAGCACCTGGGGCAGGGAAGTCTTACCTTGCAAAGAGGCTTGCTCCACTATTGGATATACCTGTCTATCATCTCGATCAATATTTTTGGAATAAAGACTGGCAACCTGTCTCGGAAGAACAATTTCGAAAAAGTTGTCAGGAGATTGTCTCCCATGATTCATTTATTATGGATGGTAACTATGGAAATACCTTTGATCTTCGCTGGCCTGCGGCCGATTTAGTGATCTTTGTGGATACCAATCCTTGGGTTTGTATGGGGCGCCAGATATTGAGGCTCATTAAGGATCGATGGGGATTACTTAAAAAAGAGGACCGTCCCCAAAATTGTAGAGAGCGTTTTAACAATCAGCTCTTTTGGTTTACTGTGAAATTTAGAGACTCTCATGGGCACCTTATCGATTGCCGCATGAGAGAGCTCTATCCTGATACTGCTTATTTAAAGTTATGAAACACTAATTCCGTCACAGGCCACATGGGGTAAGTGAAGGTTTCCATTTTGATAAACTTCTCTACTGGTGGCATATATCGATTGAATAAGTTCAAAAAGGTTCCCTGAGATCATCGTTTCACTTAGGGGTTGTGCAATCTTTCCATCTTTAATGATAAAGCTATTCTTTGCTATTCCGGAAAAATCTCCATTGGAGTTGGGCATTCCTCCTGAGAAACGACCAATGAGAATCCCTTCATCAATATCCTTAATCATGTCTTCAAACTTTGTTTCTCCGGCCGGCATATAAAGGTGGCCACTGAAATTACTCACTTCTTGGAGATCAAGTTTATTTCGGCCATAGAGTCCTACTAAGTAAGTTTTCAAAACTCCTTCATCAAAGATAGTGATATCTTTAGTGAAAATCCCTTCTCCTGTTATGATGGAAGGAATGGCAAAGAGAGGGCTATGAGGGCGAGATTCTATATGGAAGAATTTAGAGCCTACACGTTCTCCAATTTTTCCTTGGAGCTTGCTGGTTCCTGCCAATAAAGAACTCGTACCCAAATGGCCATTTATCATCTGGATAAATCCATTCCAACATTGGGGAGAGATAATCGCTTTGCCGGTAAAGCCTTTATCGTACTTATGGGCATGAAGGTGGGATACGGTATGCTTAAATTTATCTCCAAATCTCTCCGGAGCGAGCAGGTTATTTATTTTTTCATCGAAATCTGTAAAGGTGAGGGAATCAAAGTCCATTGAACTCGACTTATCCTCTTCGCTGGCATTAAACATCACTGAAAAATTATAATAACCTTTAGAAGAAGTGACTTCGAGTCCATGGGAGTTGAGGTAATGAAACTCAGATTTAATGAATTTAATTCCTACAGAGCGCAGACCGATTTGTGGATAGGTCTGCGCCACATCACGTACAAAGTGTTGGATGGTCTTTGTCATTTGGTCAAGATCAGCTTCTTGAGGTCCAGATTCAAAATTTTCATGGCCCTTGGTTACTTGATCTTCTTCGCGGGCAATGGCATAGGCCTTGTCTGCTTGTCCTGACTCGGCAATGGAAATCGCTTTAGTTGCGGCCAATTTTAAAGAATCATCATCTGTTTTACTTACACTGTAACTTCCTTTCTTATGTTCTTTAATGGCGGTGAAGTCGCAACTTTGGTCTTCAACACTTCTTAGAAGAGTGAAGTCATTATTTTCATATTGAAGTTCTTCAAGAAGGGTGTGAGAAGAGATTACTTGAGCTTGATCAGCTCCCTCTTCTTTTAAAAAATTTAAAGCATTGGCAGAAATGGATTCTAAGCTCATGAGCGACCTCCTACATGAAGACGGCATTTTAGGGATGGACCTCCGTGAGAGACAATCATACGTTGTTTTTTTCCACAAAAGCCTGAACAAGAAATATGCATTTCATCACTGACCATATCGACAGTTGCTAGCATATCAAAGGCCACACCTGAAATAGTTGTATCCTTGATGGCCCTTCCAAGTTTACCTTTTTTGATTTCATAGCCCATCGTTACTCCAAACATGAATTCACTGGTGAGATCGGCCTGTCCATTAGAGCTTTGAAGAAAGTAGTAACCATCGTCAATGGAAGCAATCATATCTTCGAGTTTACTCTCGCCAGGAAGAATCATTGTATTTCTCATGCGGATGAGGGGTTCATCATTATAGTCAAAGGCACGTGCATTTCCAGTGGAGTTATGGCCATAGAAGGCCGAAAGCTCGCGGTTATTCATATAACCTTTGAACACTCCATTTTCGATTAGGTGAACGTCTCTACCTTCTACACCCTCATCGTCAATATAGACGGGAACAGGAAGTTCTTGGCCATTATAGGTGTGAGCAAGGTCAACCATATTGACGAGGTCGGTCCCCACTTTCTTATTCAGATAATTTCCAGCGACAGATCCTGCTTTGACTAAGTCTGCTTCCGCGGGATGGCCAATGGCCTCGTGGGCGAGGATGCCGGTCACGGCCGGAGCAAGAATAAGGTCCTTTACTCCCGCAGCTGCGTGGATACCATGGGATTTATCTTTTACTCTTTTATAGAGGTCGTGGATAACTTCTTCATAATGTAAGGGATCTTTCAAAAAGATATCGGCCCTTCCATTACCACTAAGCGGCTCAAGTAGGCTGACCACTTCTCCATCTTGTTCAATGGAGAATTTTAAGTAAAGGGCTGTCCTTGGTAAGAGGTGAGAGGTTTGACTTCCCATTGTATTGATCATGGTCTTATCAAGTTCATTGAAGGATAGGATAAGCTGAACCGATTTCAGGTCATTATACTTCTTGCTGATAAAGTCATTAAGGTCTTTAAGAAACTCTACTTGCTCTTTGGTGGCCACTTCTCTTTGATAGCGGCTTCTGTCTTGAATATAACTAAACTTTTGCTCAGGTAGATTTACATCGAGAGGATTATGCATGGCCTTGCCCATAAAGTGACCGTGCCTCTCGGCCTTGAGCAGTACTTGTTTGGCCTTCTCCATTTGATCTTGAGCAGTAAGGTTATCCACATCAATTAGCGATGAGCTGGCAAAACCCCAGCCGCCATTTTCAAAGGAGCGGCTCGAAAAGCCGGTGCTCATTGATTCATCATTGGCCATTAAATCGCCATTGATTAAATTTAAGAGGTGGGACTTGGTTTTTTGCAGGCGTAACTCCATATAGCCTGAATCGGATGAATGATGGGCCAGAAGATCACTTAGGGCCTTTATCTGTTGGGTTGCCATAACTGTCCTTAGTTAGATTTTAGAGAACCTATCGTAACGAATTCCTTAAACTTAGGAAAGAAGTAGGGGCTACCTTGAGTCTTTTTGTCAGGTTTAGATGCTTGATATTAGGCAGTTTTTTCTCAAGGAAATTTCTGCCTGGTCGAAGAGAAAGGTATGACAAAATTAACACTACCTCTCTTTGTATTATTATTACTTACTCAAACCACTTCTTGTGTTCCTGACGGATGTTCAGAGGATGCTAAGGGCAATGTTGTGTGCGAAGAAGATAACTCTTCTGGTCAAGTATCGGATGACACTGACTCTGGCGACTCCAGCACTGATGAACCTAGTGAAGACGAAGAAGAGGGCGAAGGCGACCTCGTCGGAGAGGAGCCCTCTCCAACTCCAAATCCCAATGACTCATTAAGCGCTTGGCGAGAAGTGGCCGACACAATTGCCGATAGCGTTGATTATAGTAATGGAAATGATGAACTTTCCAAGTCACGTAGTCTTGCCTCTGTAAGTGAGGGGGATAGTTGCCACAGTGAGCTTAGTGGAAATACACGCTTTGCCGATGCCATCGGTTTCTTTGTGGAGGAGCTCTCTAAAAAGCAAACGGTTCAAATTCAAGGGATAGCTCCTTATTACAATATGTCCTCTAACCCCAATTCTTATGAGCAGGTGAGCCTTATTTCTCATGAGCTTTGTGGGGTAACGAAGTCGAGTTTATCCAATACTATAAAAAAGGTTCCCGGTAGTACGACGATCGCTTTGGCCAATCGTTTTGCTGAAGATCATAACCGCTATCGCGAACTCTATCTCGATGGAGACGAAGAGGCCCTCATTGATTTGAAGAAACACTGGGGGAAGTTCTTTGGTTGTCTTTCGTATAGTGAAAGTCTTTCGACAGCTGATACCAGCAGCAGCTATAGTGTTGCACGTAAGTATGGGCCTTCGGGATATTCAAAACCTGAAGGAGTGAAGTTTTACGAAGATCCCTATCAAGATGCGGCTTCAAAGCTCAATATCGGTATGTTTCAATTTACTCCACGCTACGCCGGTAATATCAATCCTTGCATAAAGCAGTGGAATCAGGACTATCCAAGTTGTAAGTCATCTTCGACTTCGCAATCAGCGCTTATTCCCTTCGTGGGGTCGTCTCTACAGCACTTCAATGCTTACTGTGGGGTTCATAAATTACTGCAAACCTTTGCGGTTCAGGTGAACTCTACGAGTTCACGCAATACTCACCCTAGCAATAAGGTGGGCTCTTCTTTGAAGGATGGTGGAAATCGTTGTGTAACACCCCATTTTTATGCGGGATGGGCCTATAACCACTTTGGTCCATTACAGAATTCAACGGGATCAAACTTAAATAAATTAATGAGTTGCGTGTACGCCGACTAAATAAGTAAATTCTACAAGGACTAATGCAAACTTCATTCAATTAGGTATTCTCCCGCCATAAATATGGATTGAGGAGATGAGAATGAAAAAAATGATTGGATTATTAGTTCTAAGTTATGCCTTTGTTACCTCTTCGTTCGCAGCAGGTCTTTCCCCGGAAGATATTATCGGGGACTACTCTGGCGACAAAGGCTGTATTGTTGAAATTAAAGATTATCCCGGAAATATGCTAGAAATTTCCTTCATCAAAAGAGGGCGAGTTCAAACGGTTGAGTTTCTCGCTAAGTACAGAGTGGAAACCATCTCTGATGATGGAGACTTTGAAATAGAGCAAGAGTACTATGGCTTCACTGGGGAAGAGACGAAGAAACTCTCTGGGGAAGTAAAGAGTTCGAGACTAAAAGATCTTAAAATTGAAAGAAGACAGAGCATGTTCACTGCTGATGATTACGAATGTAAAAATATGGTTCGTATCGGAAACTAATCTAAAAGAGTTGTCGGGGCGTCGGTTGCAATATAGTCGATGCCCAATTCTTTCATATGCTCATACTCTTCTTTAGTATTAGCATTCCAAACGGTAATAGAATACTTCTCTTCTTTTACTTTCTTTACTAAATCTTCATCTACAAATTGAATATTTACGCTTATTCCATCAGCGCGAGCGGCCTTGATAATTGAGCAGGGATCAAGGGGGTAAGCGTAGAGAATGCCTGCTGTGCGAAGGGATGGAATTTGGTTCTTCACTTTATAAATGGTTCTGTGGTCAAAGCTAATCACAATAATTTGGGCCTTCTGATCCTCTTCAAGCTGATTGAGGTAGTCTATGAGAGGAGTGACAGCGTTAGGGTCTTTGATCTCGATTTGAACTTCAAAACTCTCGGGCAGCAGTAGATTGAGAACCTCTTTTAGGGTAGGGATTTTTTCACCTTCTCCAGCATCGAGCTTTTGCAGGGATGCGAGATCATGCTCGCTAACTGGTCCTGTGCCATTCGTTGTTCGCTCGAGTGTCTCATCGTGAATCACCATAATTTCGCCGTCACGAGATAGATGAATATCTAGCTCGACGCATTTGAGGCCCAAGTCAATGAGATGACGGAAGCCTGCCATTGTATTTTCAGGCTTTTCATTTCTTGCACCACGATGTCCCATTAGTTTCATATCAAATCCTCTCCTGAAGAGTTTACTTTTTGTACTCCTATTATAAGTCATTTATTTAGCTTGAGGAGGGAAAAATAATATAGAATTTGGTCAAGTATGCTGCTAAATAAGTGAACTATTATAAATTTAGTGGTAATGTAATCGTTGTTATTTATTGCCATTATTGATTGCACTACTTTTAGCAAAAGGGAGTCGGTTTTGTTTTTTGAAGGTGCCGAAAAGAAACTCGAAATTATTGTCAATGATTCCTTAAGACCTTTGACAAAACTTAAAGATGAATTCTGGAAAGAACTCGTTGCGAAATGTGAAGCTACAATTCTTTCTCAGGTAGAGAACACTGAGCTCAAGGCATTTCTTTTGTCTGAATCGAGCCTCTTTGTTTGGGACGATCGTATATTGATGCTCACTTGTGGGCAGACTAAGTTGATTGAATCCGCCAAGCACTTTGTCAAAGAGCTTGGAGTGGATAATGTGGATTGCTTATTCTTTCAAAGAAAGAATGAGTACCGCGCTCAGCTACAGGCCAGTGACTTTTTGAAAGATGCTCAGAATTTAATGCAAGACTTTGATGGGGAAACGTTACGTTTTGGAAAACTACACTCTCACCATACGCAGCTCTTCCATACTACAAAGAGATACTCCCCTGAAGAAGGCGATAGCACTTGTGAACTTTTGATGTATGACATGGATTCTCAAGTGATTGACTTCTTGACCCGCGAAGATTTAACCGCTCAACAAATTAGAGACTTCTTTCAGCTTGGTAGACTCTTTCCTGACTTTCAATTAGATGACTTTGTTTTCAAACCTTATGGATATTCTCTAAATGGGATTAGAGGGGAAGATTACTTAACGATCCATGTTACACCTCAAGAGAAGAGCCCTTATGTGAGCTTTGAAACTAATATAAAAATTTGCAGTGAGACTAGAGACTTCTTAAACCACTTTCTTGAAATTTTGAAGCCATTCTCATTTGATGTGATGACTTTCAATTGTACGACTGACTTAGATTTTGGTCAGACTTATATGAAAACCATTCACGTGAAAGATACTTTGAGTATTGGTTACGAAATTGACTTTAGGTACTTTAATAAGAAACAAGAAGTCCCTGAGAAAATGTATAGATATAAAGAACTAGATTAATCAAAGAATAATTTAATAAAGGATGCCAATATGAAATCAGAACTATGGGTAGAAGAGAAATTTGAAGACTACTTAGGTCTAAGGTTTAAAGTAGAAAGGACACTTTTTAGTGGACAAAGTGAGTTCCAGTCTGTTGACGTGGTTGAGACAAGAGGTCATGGAAAGCTTCTTTTAAATGATGGGCTAGTAATGGTTACTGAGCGCGATGAGTTTGTTTATCACGATATGATCACTCACGTTCCTCTCTTTGTGCATCCTAATCCTAAACGTGTCCTTGTTATTGGCGGTGGAGATGGTGGTACTGCGAGAGAAGTGATTCGTCATAGCGGTGTTGAAAAATGTGTGATGGTAGAGATTGATGAAATGGTGGTAAACGCCTGTAAAGAACATATCCCACAGACGGCCGCTTGCTTGAGCGACCCTCGTATTGAATTGATTATCGGAGATGGAGTAAAGTACGTAGAAGAAGCTGCTGCCAAAGGTGAAAAGTTTGATGTGATCCTTGTGGACTCAACTGATCCCATTGGCCCTGCTCAGCCACTCTTTGGTCATGAATTCTATGAAAATATTTATAAGTCTTTGGCCGATGATGGAATTGTGGTAAGTCAGGGAGAAAGTCCATTCTACCAAACGACTATGCAAAATAAACTCGTTGAAATCTTACATGACACGTTTCCTATCGTTTCTATCTATAACTTTAGTAACCTTACTTACCCAGGTGGACTCTGGTCATTTACTTTTGGTTCAAAAAAGTTCCACCCGCTTAATGATTTCAATGAAAGTCGAGTAGCTGATAGTGGATTAGATTTTGAATACTACAACAAAGAAATCCACCGTGGTGCTTTTGCCATTCCTTCATTCATGAAGAAGCGCCTGGATAAATGGCTTAAGGCTTAATTGGAGTATTCGTGGCCAAGCAGTATTGGTTGATGAAATCTGAGCCCGATGAGTTTGGTATCGACGATCTTAAGAGAGTTGATATTGAACCATGGAGCGGTGTTAGAAATTATCAAGCCCGAAATTTCATGCGTGATGAAATGAAAATAGGGGATGAAATACTATTTTACCACTCAAGCACAAATCCTGCAGGGGTGGCCGGTGTGGCCACTGTCGCATCAGAACCTTATCCTGATCCCACTCAATTTAACAAAAAAAGTGCTTATTACGATGAAAAATCCACTGAAGAAAAACCTCGGTGGATTTTAATTGATGTTAAGTTTAAAAAGAAACTTAAGCATTTTGTAAGCCTAAGTGCCATGAAGGAAGAGGCTTCTCTTTCTCAGATGAAAGTTCTGCAAAAAGGAAATCGCCTTAGCATTATCCCGGTATCGAAAGAAGACTTTCAATATATCTTGAAGATGGGCTCCTAATTCTTTATGTATTTTTTTAGATTTTTTGCAGATCCATCAATTGGAGAGTTAACCTCAAGATCGAGGAGCTTCATGACATAGGGATATACATTGATATTCTTCGTTTGAGGTACAATCCCTTCGTGTTTTACTTTTGGTCCAAAGCTTAAGAAAATTCCATTCATTTCGGGACTATCCTTGGGATCATAGCCATGAGTTCCCCCTGTCTTTCCTTTAAATTCTTTTGGTCTCTGCATGGGAAAGATATAAGATCCATCTTTTGTTAGGAGTAGGAAGTCCCCTTGTCGTGCAAGTTTGGAATAATGCCAGCGTTTGGGGCGGTTTTCTCTTTTATAGAGTTTGGTATTAGGGATTGAAGTTAAATGCTTATAGATCTTTTTCTTTTCATTTTTAGAAGTTCCTTTTTTAAAGTAACCAAGGGTTAATGGACCTTGCTCGTGAAAGAAAACCTTTTCACTCTTCAAGTAGTCTCCAACAAAGATGGCCTTTTTTGGATTGATGGTCTTCATTCCGTGGTCTGAGACGATAACAAAATTGACGGGAAGGTTAAGATCATTAATCTGAGTAACCATATCACTTATGAGTCTATCAACTTCAAGAACGGCTTCTTTAACTTGTGTAGAACGTGGTCCATAGCGATGGCCTGCACTATCTACAATAGAAAAGTAGAGAGTCAGCAGGTGGGGACGTGTTGACTCTGGCATCTTCAACCATTGGACAATCTGCTTTGTTCTTTCTTGATTGGGAGTTCCATGATTATAGGGAAAGTAGTAGCTTGGATAACTATTTTGAATATTGGCATCACTTCCTACCCAAAAGTAGCTGGCACTAAGTAAACCTTGTTTTTTAACACTCGTCCAAAGGGGTTCCCCTGCGTACCAAGAGCCATCACGAGTGGTGCTAGAGCCTAAGAGATAGTCTTGCTGTCTTTCGGGATCATGGAATCGATTGGCCACAAGCTTATGTTTATCTGAGTACATTCCAGTAATAAGAGAATAGTGATTGGGAAAAGTTTTACTGGGAAAAATCGGCTCTAAGGATTTTGCGCGAAAGCCTTTGTTTTGGATGCTTGAGAGAAAAGGGGGAGAGTAGAGATCGATATAGTCATGTCTAAAACCATCGATGGAGATCATGACCACATAGGGCGAATTTATTTTATCCGGTCTATTTTCCTTGATTAAGGCCAGGTCTTTTTCGAAGTGGTTTGTCGTGGAGCAGGAAATGGTGAACAGGAGGATAGAGAGGATAAGTGCATAATTTTTCATGAATATAACCTAAATAGATAATTGAATAGTGGCCTTAATGATAATCCAAAGCTCTTTCAGTTTAAAGATTTAAAAAATAATGGAGTGTAAAACTTGGTGATCAGGAGGAGGGCATTTTTACCTCATATGGAGCTTCTTTTATTTGGTATAGAATAAGTTTATGCCATTAGATAGTAGAGGCCAAAGCGCAATTCACCATCAGACTTTAGATTCTCAAGAGAATACAAATCTTCAATCTCCAAAGTTAGATGATATGCTGGCCCAATCCTATGATTATTTCTGGAATGTAGGACAAGGTCACTTTTTTTATAGAGAAGGTGCTGGATCATTACATGTACGCTCCTTTATCGAAGCTCGAAATAAATCCTTACTTGTTATTTTACCTGGAAGGGGAGAGTCTTCGCTTAAGTATGCCGAGTTGGCATTAGAGCTCAAAGGCCATGGTCTTGATATCTTAATCATTGACCACCGTGGGCAAGGATTGTCAGAGCGCTCAAATGGAGTGAGTGATTTGATTCATGTAGAAAATTTTGATGATTATGCAGATGATCTTCACTTTGTCTATGAGCACTTCTGTGGTCCTAAAAATTATAAATCAAAATATGCGATGGGCCACTCAATGGGTTCTGCGATAGTTTTGAGGCATATTCAAAAAGAGGGACAAGATAATTGGGATGGAGTTCTCCTTTCTTCGCCGATGTTGAAAATCAAATCAAAGAATATTCCCTTGTTCTTGGGCGCCTGGATTGTTAATTTCTATATTGCATTTGGAAAGAAACTTCGCCCTATTTGGAATCGACAAGTTCAAGATATGAAGAGAAACTTTGAAGGCAATAACTTAACCCATTGTACTCACCGCTTTGCGTGGGCAAGAAAAATGGAAAACCTTCACCCCCACATTTCTTCAGGAGCTCCCACCATGCAATGGTTACGAGAGTCTATCTCTGTGGGAAGAAAAATTTGTAAAGATAAGAGTCGTTATAAGAAACCTATGCTCCTTATTCAAGCTGATGAAGATACGGTGGTTTGTAATGAAACTCAGAATAAATTTGCTCATGAAGTAGAAAATTGTCGCATCATTCGTTTGAAGGAATGCCGTCACGAAGTGCTTCAAGAGCAAAATTCTGTACGAAATCGTGCTCTTGTTCAAATCATTCAATTTCTCAAGTCAGTTAGTTAAGGGCAGTAGAGAAAACGTATTTCGCCCATCCACGCAATATCTTTACAGCTTTCTTTTAGTTTCTGTCGCAGTTGAACACTGGATTCATCTGGAGCTCTGGCCAATATTATTTCAACATTAATTTTGCGATTGATATAATGGAGCCTCATGTCCTCTACTCCTTGGAGGTCGAGAAGCCCTTCAAATTTTTTGGATAGGAGCTCTAGGACTTCTGTCCTTAGGGGAAGAAGTTTGTCGTACTCATGGATGTAGGGATTGAGGTCTTCTTCTGGCTGATAAGTGCGATCATCTTCAATATCGAGGTGGACAGTTACATCTTCGATATCTTCAAATTGATCTTTAAGATTCTTCGAAACCCAAGCACAAATCTCATGGCCTTCAGAGGCACTAAGATTGGAGCTGACTTCAATATTTACATCCACAAGAATCTTATGGCCCATTCTCCTCGTTCTTAGAGCATGACAGCTTTGGACTCCATCAGTTTGTAATATATTTTCCTTAATTTTCATCATCAGTTCGCGATTTACGCTGGTGTCGGCCAGTTCAACGAGGCTCTCTTTTACAAAGTCCCAGCCTATTTTAGCAATCATTAGAGAGACAATGAGAGCGACCACTTCGTCAAAGTAGTGGTAACCAAAGAGTCCGAGAATAAGACCGACGAGAACTACAATTGAGGAAAATGCATCTGTTCTTGAGTGCCAAGCATTGGC
>JBFHGF010000047.1:0-12584 GCA_041583335.1 Bacteriovoracaceae bacterium | reverse complement strand
GCCATTAAAGCGATGATCCCAAGACCCAAGCGCTCGGGCCTACTTATCCCCCAGGCCAATGATGAAGACCTACTTATTCCCGATGGCAACCGTGAGAAACAGCGATGAAGAGCGAAGATCTGGGCTTCACCGAATACTACTTACGCCGCTATAATAAAATCATTTTAAAATGGATGGATGAAAGTGAGCGGCCTTTAAAAGAAGTTCAAAATCTTCTCACCGCTTTCTTGCTTCGCTATCAAGGGGCCACTTCCCCCAAGCGCGAGTACATAGAAAAGTACTTCAACTTTCTCGAAGCCGCTCCCCTCAATATCCTTGAGCGCGCCTTAAGTGCAGGTCAATTTCAAAGTAAGCAGTGGCTGCGTGAAGAACTCCTTAGACTAAAACTTCCCTCCCTCGGAAATACTCTGGTTCTGGGTGGCTGGATGGGCCTACTCGGTCCTATCCTCTTACACGATAATGCCCTGGCCATTGAAAAGTTATTTTCTATTGATCTTGATCCTCAATGCCTGCCCTTGGCCGATCTCTTGAATACCCCATGGCTTACTCGCCAATGGCAATTCAAGGCCATCACTGGTGATGCCACCACCTATGACTTCGCCCATTTTAAGGCCCACACCCAACAAGAAATCAATGGCGAAATTCACGAAATTGATTTTGAAGTCCATCCCGTCAACACCATCATCAACACTTCTTGTGAGCACTTTGCTCTCGATTCATGGCTGCCCAAGGTACCCAAGGGAACGCTCTTAATCGCCCAATCCAATGATAATGAAGATCTCGAAGAACACAACTTTTGCCATGAATCTTTGCAAGATTTTGAATCCGCCCTTATGCTCGATAAAGTGATTCTTTGCGCAGAAATGACATTGCCCACCTACAAGCGATTTCTTGTCATTGGCCAAAAGTAACAACAGACAAGGGCGGCTTTACACTTTAGACTCACCAAGTCGCAAAAAGACGACGGATGCCTTTTGCTATGAGGGAAGATAAGGTACTATACTTATTCAATATATTACTTGTGGAAAGGCATGGAAAAAAAAGTTCTTATCATTGGAGCAGGTCCTGCAGGACTGGCAGCGGCCTATCGATTGTGCCAGCAAGGAATAGAAGTTCATGTTTTCGAATCTGACCCCAAGTATGTGGGCGGACTTTCCAAAACCGTAGAGTATAAAGGTTTCTCCTTTGATATAGGAGGCCATCGTTTCTATACCAAGTCCCAAGAGATTGAAGACTTCTGGCAAGAGATGATGGGCGATCAATTCTTAAAACGAAAAAGGCTGTCGCGCATTTACTTTGAGAAATCTTTTTTCAACTACCCCCTAGAGCTCAGTGATGTACTGCTTAAGATTAATCCTTTGCGCTCTCTTGGTTTTCTTTCCTCCTATCTTCTTTCTCAGGCCCTCCCCAAACGCAATATCCACTCTCTTGAAGATTGGCTTACCCGACATTTTGGCAAGAACCTCTATCGCACTTTCTTTAAGAGCTACAGCGAGAAAGTTTGGGGTAGACCTTGTTCGGAAGTGTCCGCCGATTGGGCGGCCCAGCGAATCAATGACTTCAATGTGAAAGAAATTATTTTACAGCTGCTGCGAAAGCTTCTGCCTTTTCCTTCCAAGCGTAAAATAAAAGAAGACGAGATCAAAACCCTTATTTCCCACTTTGAATATCCGGCCAAAGGTCCTGGTATGCTATGGGAAAAAGTAATGGCCAAGATCCAAGACCGTGGTGGCCATATCCACTTAGATCATCAAGTTGTGGGCCTTACTCATCAAGATAACCAGTGGCGCCTGCACTTCAAGGGCACTACTGCTGACGTCAGTGGCTCCCACGTTATCTCTACTTTTCCTGTCAAAGAACTCTTGAGCGGAATTAGTCCTGCCCCCCTTAATCATCTGCAACGGCAAATTCCCGATATCCAGTACCGTGACTTTATCACTGTTGTTCTTATGTTTAAGCAAGAGGAATCCTTTCCCGACAATTGGATTTATATTCACGATAAATCCGTAAAAGTTGCACGCATTCAAAACTATAAGAATTGGTCCCCCGATATGGTCCCCTCCCAAGAGTACACCAGCTATGGCCTTGAGTACTTTTGCCAAGAAGGTGATGAACTGTGGACGAAATCAGAAGAAGAACTCTTTGAACTCGCGGTAGCGGAAATTAAAAAGATTGGGCTGCCCTTTAGTGAAAATGAACTTGACCACTATGTGCTCAAAGTTCCCAAGGCCTATCCCGTATATGACCACAATCATAAAGAGCGCTTAGAGCTACTCAAAGAAAACCTTAAGCACTACCCCAACCTCCACTTGGCCGGAAGAAATGGTATGCATCGCTACAATAATCAAGACCACTCCATCAAGACGGCCTTTCTTTGTGTGGATAATATTATGGCCGATACCTCTGAAGACCCCTACGATCCGTGGCGAGTCAATCAAGACGCCATTTACTTAGAAAAATAAGTCACACCCGGATACTTCAAAACTTTAGTAAAGTGAGCATGGACATACTTCGCACAGAAGTTGCGATTATCTTCAAAGACCATGAGAGCACTCATCCCTTCGAGGGCCTGACGATTTTGAGAAAAATCCCACCCCTCAAGACAAGACAAGTGGCGATCCTCAGCAAAATAGAGTCGAGGACAATTTCCACAGGCCACAACCTTCGCTTGTTGCCCAATCATTTGCCCATGATCCTTCAAGAGGAGATCCACTCTTGGTGCCTTGAAGAAAATCTTATGCCCGGAAACCATAGGCATCGCCAACGCTTGGGCCAGCAAGAGAGAGGTCAATCCATAGTAGATTTTCTTTTCTTGAGAAACCAGATCTAACAAAGTCACTAGAGATAAAATGAGCATGGGCACAAGCCCCACAAAGAAGCGGTATTCAAAAGCAGGAAGCCCTAAGAGATTGAGAATCACTCCCACCCCTAGAATCGCGGTGGCCATGGAAAGAAAGGGCCATTGATTAAAAAATTTCTTCTTTAAAACTAAGAAGCAAAAGGCGATGAAGACCCCATAACCACTGGCGATATAGGGAAAAACCCCAAGGAATTTTCGAAGTCCCATACTCCTTCTTGTCACTTCCTCCAATGTTGCGGCATTGGTCAGATAAATGGCCCAAAAAAGAATAAAGACTGGCCCTATGAGTAAGAGAATTTTCTTAAAATTCTGGGCAGAGAGTTCACGTTTGGCCCAAAAGAGCGCAAAGACAATGGCCATAAAGAGACCAAAGAGATGGGTTAGGCCCAGCAATATAAGGGCGCTCAAATAAGGCCACAAACGGGCCCGCTTCTCTAGCAAGTAGAGGGTCAAAAGAGTGAAGAAAATCATGGCCCCATAGGGCCTAGCTATAAAACTAAAGTAGAGTACTGGCAGGGATAAAGCGTAGAGGGCCACACTGAAAAAGCGATGAGTCCTTTGTTCTTTTTTAGGAAAGCGCAAGTGGCAGATACGATAGAAGACAATCAGACCCAAAATCCCCCATACCATGGGCACTAAGCGCATCAACATCAAAGACTTGCCTCCTAATTTCACCAGGGGATAGGTCAATATATAGTGCAAGGGAAATTGATAATCATGAAGGGCATTGTATTGGAGGGTGCCCCACAGCGAGTTATTGCGCCACAAGAGATCAAACTGAATCAATTCATCAAAACTAGCGGGAGCACTCGGCCACAAATATAAGCGCAAGGCCACGGCGACGATGAGGCACAAAAGGCTTGAGGCCAATAGAAAGCGATCCTTAATCATTCTGCCCTCGCAATAAGCGCTTAACCCATAAGAAAAAAGGTCTAAAGTAGACACGCCAGTGGTACTCACTCATATAATAAATTTTACAGAATATTTTATAGAGCACTCGGTAGTAGAAGAAAATGGCGGCCATCACGATCCGATGGCGAATCATAAAGTAGTAGTGCTTTATCGTATTTTGCACACGCGGCGGAAAGAACAGCAGCTCAAGGAATTGACCCAAGCGCTGGCCATCGAAGCCCTTTGCTTTTGCATCCGATTTCAAACCTAATTGAAAGAAGTAATCATAAAGGCCGGTATAGAGATTGGAGAAAGGAAATTCAACTCGCTGCGATCTTTCGACTAACTGATTATACCTAAGGTTATGGGCCTTGCCCCGCCCTTGAGCATAGGCCTTTTTGATAAATTGATAAAGAGAAACTCTAAAGCGATGCTTGAGTTGTAATTCAGGTTTGTAAATAAGGACCTTGCCCTGAGAGACCAATTGAGAATTCAAAGAAGTTTCCGTGCCCCCAAAGGCCATGGCCGGATCAAAAGAATATCCTTCACGAAAAAGAAGAGCTCGATAGCAGCAATTGCCCCCAATAAGGTATTGACTCTGGCCTTTGTCATTAAAAGTCGCGTGATCAAGCCAGTGCTTGGCCAGATGGGCATAGGTCTTATCGATCTCTCTTTGGGAATAGGACTCATCAAGTTGGTAGCAACCCCCAAGAGCATCCACCTCGGGGTGCTCTTTCATGTAGTTAACCATAGAAGAAAAGTAGAAACGATCGGCGACGATGCAATCATCATCGATAAAGAAGACCAACTCTCCACGTGCTAAGCGGATGCCACTATTGCGGGCGACATTGGCACTCTTGATTCCAGTGCACAGGACCCGAAGGTCATAGAAGTTTTCCTGCCACTTGGTTTTCATCTTTTTCAGATAATGCAACGATTTGATCTTGTTGCCGACAACAATCAAGTCTATGGCCTGAGATGAAAATTCACTATGGTTAATGCTCTCGAT
The DNA here is from genome assembly GCA_041583335.1 of Bacteriovoracaceae bacterium. Lineage (GTDB taxonomy): Bacteria > Bdellovibrionota > Bacteriovoracia > Bacteriovoracales > Bacteriovoracaceae. The sequence goes on along the minus strand of JBFHGF010000047.1, from coordinate 7,824 downwards.
TAAGCGCTCCACATTGAATTCAGGCCTTAAAGTAGGAATAACCACAGTAATTACCATAGAAACTCCTGAGCTTTTTGATAGTGCTGCTCAAAACTTTGATGATCCGTAAAAATGGGAAGATCAAAATAGTTCCCTCCATGATAGATCCGGCCTTGTTGGCGCCAGGTCAGGCCATCATCTGTAACCCCCCTCTGATAGGAAGAAGCGAGCATGCCCATCAGCTTTCCCCAGTGATTGAGAATAAAGATGATCAGAAGAAGCAGGTGAAAGAGCGATGGAGAAAACAGAGCGTTTTTAAGAAGCTTAAGTGCATCTGTTGTGGCGAGTTTTATTTTGGCGACAATGGAAGAAGATTTCGTATCTCTTAGCTGAGGTTGTTGGGGATTTTTATTCCATTGGGCCCACTTTTGAAAATAGGCCATCTTAGTTTTGCCATCGGCGTAGGCCCGTAGCCCATAATCCCACCAGCCTTCACCGTGATAGATCACTTCGACAAACGCCTGCTCACAACAACAGAGGTCTCCCCCGGCCATAAAAATACGCTTCGAAAGATCTATATCTTCGTGCCTCTCTAGCAGTGGATCAAAGCCCGAAACCTTTTCAAATATTTCTCGCTCATAAATGCAAGCGGCCGAATTGATCATGGGAGATTCCATGCACAGGCGTCGTGGCAATAGAAAACTTCCCCCTGTGGCCAAGGCCACGGACTTATGGCGAAAATCATTGAGCCTCTTGCTACCCAGTAAACGTGAAGGAATAATTCTTCCCTGCCCACCTTTACAGCCTTTAGCAATCATCTCATCTAATAAAGTCAGAGCCCACTTTTCATCCACTACAACATCCGCATCCACAAAGGCCAACCACTGCCCTTGGGCATGGTGGGCCCCACGGTTACGAGCATAGGAGCGCCCACGCTTGGGCTCCTCGATAACTTCTACCCTATAGCGTAAGGCCACTTGTGGGGAATCATCGGTAGAAGCATTATCCACCACGATTATTTCACTCTTTTCAAAGAAGCTTTGGGCCTTCACAAGGGATTCAAGACACAAGGGAAGTGTCTTGGACGCGTTATAACACGGAACAATAAAGCTGATCGACTGACCTTGTTTCTTTCCTAGCATATCTAGCCCATTCCTAGGGCCTACTCCCTACCTTCGCTTTGAATTCTCACTACCTTCAAGTATGCTATTAAGTATAACAAACTACCCATCAAGGTTTTTTCATTCATGTTTAATGACCGTGAAAGTATAGCTAAGGCCAAGGAAAAGCTCAACGCCGTTTCCCCTAGCTTCTGCGTTGCAAAATGGCTCAATGCTACCATTCACCTCCACCTGGGTAGGACCCATTCCTGTCATCTTCCGGCCCACCACTCCATTACCATGAAGGATATCAAGAAAGATCCCTCAGGTATCCACAACACGGCCGAAAAGAGAGAACAGCGCAAGATGATGATGCAAGGAAAGCGACCTGCTGGTTGTGAGTCTTGTTGGAATATTGAAGATCTGCCCGGTGAACATTTTAGCGACCGCCACTATATGGCCCACTACTTCTGGGCACGCCCTCACTTTGATGAAGTCTTGGAAAAGGGCCATAAACAGGCCATCAATCCCCGCTATCTCGAAATCAGCTTTAGCTCCAGTTGCAACTTTAAATGTAGCTACTGCTCCCCTTCCTATTCTTCAAGTTGGGAGAAAGAAGTGCGTGAGAATGGGCCCTATATGTTGATGGCCAACCCCATTTACCTAGAGCCAAAAATGCTCAAGTTCACCAATGCCATGCCCATCCCTGAAGAAGGCAATCCCTATATCGAGGCCTTTTGGAAGTGGTGGCCCAACCTCAGAGAAGACCTCAAAGTTTTTCGCATCACTGGCGGTGAGCCACTCTTAAGTAAAGATACTTTAAAAGTCTTTGAAGAGATAAAAGAGCATCCCCTACCGGAGCTCGAATTTTCTATCAACACCAACTTAGGGATTCCCGAAGTAACCTTTAATAAATATCTCGGTCACGTCAAAGAGATGCTCGATCAGTCCAAGGTGCGCCGCTTTGTGATGTACACCAGTATTGATACTTTTGGAGAGCAGGCCGAATATATTCGCCATGGCCTAGATTTTAATATTTTCAAGGAGCGCGTGGTTCGCTACTTGGAAACTGGTCCCAAGGCCCATATTTCCTTTATGTGCACTTTTAATGCTCTTAGTGTTTTCAACTTTGAAGAATTCCTCGCTTGGGTACTTGAACTTAGGGAACGTTTTGGAAAAGAGCGCGACATCTTTGTGGATATTCCCTATCTTCGTTATCCCCGCTTTATGAATGTGCAAATCCTTCCCCCGAGTTATCATCATTACGTGGAAAAGCTAGTGCGCTATATGCGTGAAAATAACGAAGATAAAAAAGGCCCTCTTGGCTTTAGCGATGGCGAAGTGGCCAAGATGGAGCGTATCTATGCTTGGATGATTGAGCCCTATAAGAATGAAGAAGGCCAAGTGATCGCAAAGAAACTCACGAAACATCAAAGAGACTTTCGCCGCTTCTTTCGGGAGCACGATAAGAGAAGAGGGACGAATCTTCTCAAGGTCTTTCCTGAACTTGAGAGCTTCTGGGAGTCTTTGAGCTCATGATGAGTTTTAAGATGATCCCTCTTTTCTTTAACTCCCTAGACCTTAAGAGCAAAATCTTCTTTGTACTCATTTTCATCGCCTATGCTAGTCAAATCATTTTCCAAAGGGAAGATTGGCCCCTCACGAAACTAAGCCTCTTCTCCGGTGGTCGCTTTGAAACTTTCAACCTATGTAAAATAAGCATTCAATATGAACGAGGGGGAAAGAGCATAGACCCTCTTCTCTTGGGCAGTGATAAATTCTTTATCATAGGTTCCCTTGAGGCCATGATGTGCACCAAAGATCCCACCATCAATGAAGTGAGCACCTTTCTTCATCAAAATATCACTCCCATTCTGGTGCGAAACCAAGTGCCCCTTAGCGGTGTGATAAAAGTAAAGCGTCGCTACTGGAAGGAATTGGTCTATGGAAATTTTGACTCTCCAGAAGTTGATGAAATTATACTAAGCGAAACTCCCCAAGGAGAGCGCTAATGACAGGACATGATATAGGTAAGGATAAGGCCAAGCAGCTTCAACTTTATAAGATCATCATCTTTGGCGCAGCGACGACCTTTCTCTTTATCAAAGGCCACTACTATCCCCCAAGCTTCTATAGTCAGTGGCAACCGATCAGTTTTTATCGACTCTTGGATCAACCTCTTCCTCCTGGCCTTCTGCGCTTCTTTGAGTGGGGCTGGTTTATCCTCTCCATGGCCACAGCGCTAAGCTGCTTAAAGGCCCCCCAATATTTTCGGGCCTTGGCGAAAGTCGCCTCTATTTTTGCCGTCATTTACCTGGGCCATGACTATAACTTCGGCACGATCTATCATGGCACTCAGCTCTATCTGGGGGTTCTCCTCATTTTGGCCTTTGCTCCCATGAATAAGAAAGAAGAGCAACAGCAGTACTTCCACGACAGATGGCATATTCCCTTAATCAAGTTCTTCATTACCTTCATGCTCTTTGGGGCCGGGATGCAAAAATTAGTGAAAGGTGGATTGAGCTGGGTCTTCAGCGATGCCCTCTTTATAAAATTGGCGCTACTGCCTTCCCACACTTGGGCCGCGACCCAATTACTACAGGCCCCCCTTTGGGTCTTTGAGTTCTTGGCCTTTATCATTTTATTTGGAGTTCAATTGAGTGCACCATTAGCGCTCTTTCATCGCACAATAGGCATAGGATACTTTATACTTTGGAGTTGCTTTCACTTGGGAGCGACCTATATCTTCAGTGTCGGCTCCACTTTCTATTCTCAAATTTTCTGCTATAGCTTATTTCTTCCTCTATACGCCTTGACCTATAAAGGAAGAAGTAAATCACAAAATTAAACCACTAGTTATAGAGACCATAGTAATCGGCCCAAAACTCAGAGGCACGCTCTTTGGCGACTTTGCGACAGTAAATATCAAACTTCTTACAGCCCCATTCTTTTTGAATACGTTTCTTAAGGGTTTTAAGTGTGTATTCAGGAATAAGAGATTGCTCACGATAAGCATCATCAATAAGCTTACTCAAAGAAGAGGATACGAAGACAAGTCCACTATCTTCCAAGAGGTCTCTTTCAGAGAAGAAGTAGCGCACGCCCTCTAAACGATGAACAGCAAACTCATCATCCCAATGAGTGGCCTCTGTGCTCACATCACGAATATAAATAAAGCTATTGGTCAGCCCTCTTTCTTCCACTAATTCTTTATAGACGATAGCGTCTTTAGAAGCATTATCACCAAAGAAGTAATAAGTATCTTGGGTCGACCCCTCATCAAGGATGGCACCGATGACTCTCTTCTTATAGGTGTAGGTATCTCCTGAACCAATACTTCTTAGAGTGGCCTCACCTGCAGTAAAGTTATGTTTGGCAATCCACTTATCTTGATCAAAGATCATATCGGGTGCCGCTGATACATAAGAAAATTGAACTTCTTCTCCCATATCTTCATAGGAATCGTGGAGCTCAATAAAGAGATCTCTCATTTCAGGATAAATTTTCTTTCTTAAAAAGTGATAAACTTGCCCAATCCCACCATTAGAGCTATTGGCCTTTTTGATAGTGTCGTCAATATCACTCACGATAAAGACCTTGGCCTGGGTGGCCGTCACAGAAAGTAGGGTCAGTAATAGAATATATAGAGATTTACGAATCACGTTGCCTCCTTGAGCGCGATTGATCTGCCGATTAATAAGTTTTGCCCTTGAAAGTGCATTTGTAAAGGAACACACGTGCCTAACGCTAGGCGCATACCTTGCCACATATGAATTTTAAGTCTATTTTGGGCCTATAGCTTAAGAAAATGACATTCTCCAATGACAATCATTTTTTCATTAAAATTTCATAAAGTTTAGGTTGAAGATATATGGGACTTCTCTTTCAAATGCCAGTAGAGCATAACGAACTCGACGATAGAATTCAGGACACCAAAAATGGCCTTCGTATCCGAAGTTATGGGCTCCCCATGATCTTTTGGGGCTACCTCTTGGCCATACTTGCTGTTCTCTTTTTTATGATCCTGGCCATTAAAGATCCCCTCTACCGCGCTTACCAAGGACCAGACGAAATCAATCGGATAATTGCCGTCATCGTATTTGCCATTCTCACCTTGGCCCCCATCACTCTCTTGGCCGTTTACTTCTATGAAAAAGAAATTATCCTAAAAGACAGTGTATTCACCATCCGTCACAAGGTCTTCTTTATTCCCGTGCGCTCCCATAGAGTACAACTCAGCGCCGACTCCCTTTACTTAGAACACTATCTTGAGTCATTAAATGTAGCGGCCCAAGAAAAGAGAGATGGCATGGCCGCCTTTGAAAACCGCGGCTACTTCAAACTCATGGTCAAAGATGCCCAAGGAAAATCCTACTTAGTTGATCGCAACTCTCGCCGCGGAGAAGTACGCAAACTCAAAGAGCTTCTCGAAGCAAAACTTAAATAGACTCAAATCGAGCTACACGTTAAAATCTTTATAAAAAAGGTTTTATGAAAGCTCGATCCCTCTGCATTTTCTCGACACTTTTATTTTTCACCACTCAGGCAAGCTTTGCTCTCAAATGCCCAGAGTCAACCACTTTGGTCGCCTTGGAACTCCCTAGCTCCGGGGACAAACTTGAGTTTTGCCAGAAGAATTTTGATGGTGAAATTCTTAAACACGGTCCCTACAAGAGAACTTCGGCCGATGGTGTGGTTCTTGAAGATAAGTATTTCACCAGAGGAGAATTGGGAAAACATCCCATCAAAAAAGTAGTCCCTAAGAAAAGCAATAACGAATGCGAAGAGATGAAGAAGATGATCAAATGGGCCCTCAATCCCACCATGGCCAATAAGACCGAAGAGCATGAATATAAAACCCATCGTAGAATAACAACCGATCCTCGCCTGTGTCGAGGTTACCCTCGAAAACGCCTCAACTTTATCATCAAAGGTATTCCCTTTAATAATGTTTGGAAATTCAAAGAGAAGTGTCATATTGAAGGAGTCATGAAATTAAAAGAGGGCATTAGTCTTCACGCCAAATACAAGACACGTCCTCCCTTCCTAGTCGATACTATTGAGTTCGATTATCTACTCAAACGCTTTCATGAGAATAACTCCTACTCACTCGTTATTGAGGCCACAAACGGCAAGATGACCAAAGCTGGTCGTACAGGAAGTATCGACTTTTCTTTTACCCAAAAGTTTTCAATAAACCTTGCCGATTTAAAATCTAGTGGTGGCAGAGAAGGGACCTATTCCGAGGAACCTATTGTCACGATAACCAAGGCCTTTGATCAATCGTGTTCCATTTAAATAAATTGGTTTTCAAAAATGAGCTCTTTATACTTACTGTGATCCTCAAGAAAAGAGATAGGGGTCTTTGTTTGCAACCACTCATCCCAACACTCGTGCCTTAATACAATGGGGCAACGGTCATGACCCATCTCTTCCACTTCGCGAGGAGGATCATTAGTGATGACAGCAAAGCTTGGTAGAACGATCTTTTCACCAAAAGCATTCTCCCCTTGCCAAAGGTCATAGAGACCGGCCACTCCCATTAGCTCATGTTCAGGGGCAAAGAATTCAATCTGCTTCTTTAGGCCTTCATTTTTTACCCATTCATAGAATCCTCTAATGGGAATGAGGCAGTGGCGCTTGGCCAGTAGTGGCCGCCATGTTTTTCGCGACTCCAATGCATCCAAGCGTGCATTAAAGAGATTAAACTTGGCCGGGACTTCTTCTTGCGAGCCCGCAGGGCGTATCCGATAGCGCATGGGCTTGATTATGCGATGGCCTCTCTCCTGCACCACAATAGGTGCCCAGTAATTAGGATAGATTCGACTATCTTCATCCGGGGCCATGTAAACCTCAGGATGCTTCTTTTTGAGTTCTCCAAAGGACGCAAAGTCCTTCTTTGAGCTAAGGGCATCAAAGACTTCCGCTATTCGACTTAATTTCTTTTCCACATGGAGGCTAAAACACATAGTCATCATTTTAAGAGTAAATTTTCAAAATACAACTTGCGTAAGTTTTACGTAAGTTGTATAATGGCATTCTGAACTCTTTAAAGGAATGGATCAATAAAAATGGAGCCTCTTCTTTCTTCTAATACCATAGAACTCTCTATCGAGGGCCTTAAGACAGAGCTCAGCCCCATAATCACGAGATCAGGTCATAATCCCCAAAGACGTCCTCAACTGGGTGATGTAACCTGTGGCCTCTTCGGTATCGCCGATGACTTCACCGAAGATCGTCTGTCTCTAGACGAACTTCTCATCGGAGACCGAGAGGCCACCTTTTATTTTAAGGCCCGTGGCGATAGCATGGCCCCCTTTATTGACGAGGGAGATATCCTTATTGCCGATGCCTCACTTACTCCTAAGAGTGGCCAAGTCATCATCGCCTACTTTGAGGGAACTCGCCTATGCAAGCGCCTCCTCTATCGCAACGGCCAGGCTTCCCTCCACTCAGAGAACCCACGCTACAGACCCCTGGCCATTTGCGAAGAAAGTGAGTTTCAGGTTTTTGGCGTCGTCACCGGAATCATCCGTCGCCCCCTTCTATGAGTATTATCGCGCTTATCGATTGCAACTCCTTCTATTGCAACTGTGAGAGGGTCTTCAGGCCAGAGCTCAGAAACACTCCCATCGTCGTCCTCTCTAATAATGATGGTTGTGCCGTCTCTCGTACCCCCAAAGCAAAGGCCCTTGGCATTGCCATGGGAGCGCCCTATTTTCAAATCAAAGACCTCTGCCAAAAG
>JBFHGF010000046.1:0-12821 GCA_041583335.1 Bacteriovoracaceae bacterium | reverse complement strand
CCAGTAAAAGTAGGGGACTTTGTTGAAGCCTGTGGACATGCTGGTGTGATTAAAGAAATTCAAATTTTTTCAACGATCTTAACTACTGGTGACAATAAGACCATTACTCTTCCCAACGGTCCTTTGGCCAATGGACCTATTGTAAACTTCTCAACTCAGTCAACTCGTCGTGTAGATATCGTTTTCGGTATTTCTTATTCTGATGACTTCACTAAAGCAAAGTCTCTCCTTAAAGAACTTCTTGATCAAGATGAGCGAGTTCTAAAGGATCCTGAAACTCTTGTTAGAGTAAATGCTCTCGCTGACAACTCTGTAAATATCCAAGTACGTGCTTGGGTAAAAAGTGCAGATTACTGGCCAGTGTATTTTGATCTCATCGAAAATACAAAATCAACCTTTGATCGCGAAGGTGTTTCCTTTCCCTTCCCCCAAAGAGACGTTACTCTCTATGCTTCTGAAGGACTTGAAAAAGTATTGGGAAAATAGAAAGAGTATCTATCTTCCCTGGGTGAATGGGGAGGAGTGGGGGACTTGGCTATCTTTGAGTTGCAAGTTCCCCAATTGAAATTTAAACCCATATTTCTTGGCCGTATCCACTACGGCCTTTCTCATATCAGACTTGAGTAACCAAGCATTCGTAGGGGTTGTCGCCCAGGCGGCCAGCCACAATTGGATGGAATCCTTTTCAAGATTAGAGAACCATAATTTAGGCTCTTCATATTCATCTTGTTTAAAGTAGGGGGACTTGCGAATGATACTTATTAACTCCTTCTTTAATAGATCTATGTCAGCATCCATTTCTATGTAGAAGAGAATACTTGCCCAGACATATTTATCGTGAAGGGAGTAATTCAAAAACTCTTTTGAAATAAGCTTTGAGTTGGGAACCAGGTAGCGCTTCCAATCCCAAGTCTTAATCGTGGTAAAGGTAAGGTTAATTTCTTCAATGATTCCATACTGATTATCAACTTCAACGGTATCTCCAATACGAGCGTTATTGCTAAAGGAAATCACCATGCCGGCAAAAAGGTTTTCAATAAAAGGACGCGCCGCTAGTGAAATGAGAACGGTAATGATGGCCACTAAAATAGAAGTATAAGTTCGAGATGCTCCTTCCAAGTAGGGGACAATGATAAGAATGCCCCAGATTCCCAAAAAGAAAGGTCCCATAAACTTTCTAAAGAAACTAAAGCGCGTCTCAATATTCTCAAGACCCCTCTCTAGAGATTCCTGAAAATTATCCTCAATGGGAGACTCAGTAGCGGCCATGGCCTCAAAGTTCTTACGTTTTTCTAATAGGTGGGTTTTCCTATTTTGCGCTCTTCTCATAATGAAGAGTAGAAGGAGATAAATAACTAAGAGTACAATACTTGCTGTTGAAATATAATAGAACTGAGCGCCCACATTCTTCCTTGGTTGAGGTGCCCTACTATCATAAGTCCTCTAATTCACTAAGATCAAGGGCCGTAAAGATGGCCGTCTAATGGTTCGGCTATCCCGAAATTTGATATCTCAATTTCCGTAGTTATAATAGGGGTAACTGTAGGAGGTCATATGCTTAAAAAGCTCAAAGATATTAATTGGAACCATCTCTACTGCTTCTATGAAGTCTCCAAGGCCAAGAGTCTAAAGGATGGTATTAAAACCCTTGGTGTAGCTGCTTCTACGGCCAGCGAACAAATTAAAAAATTAGAGGAATCCTTCGGGTTGAAGCTTTTCACTCGCTCTGGTCGAGGCCTGCTTCTCACTAAAGATGGGGAACAACTCTACGAATTGGCCAGAGACGTTTTCGAGGCCGGATCTCGCCTTCTGGACACGGTTGGTACCAATGATATTGGGGGTTATTCTGTAACCGTGGGGATTGAGGAGACGGTGTCATATTCCTTGGCCACGGAGTTTTGCTCACAATACTGGGATATTTATACTCCCTATGGAACAGTGAATACCTCACGTCAATACGAACACGATCAGATCGTTGAAAATATCTTATTGGGCAATCTTGATTGGGGCATTTCAATTAAGCCTCCCACGCGAAAATCAATTAATTACTCTCGCATAGGCTCTTTTGAACTTCTTTTTTGCTGCTCCCAGGAGCTCTATGACCAGTTCATTAATAAAGAAGATATCATAAGCAATATTCCTCTAGCGCAAATCTCTTGGGATAGAAATTTAAATGATAGTATCCTTAATTATCTCAAAAACTGTGAAATTCAGCCAAAGGAATTTATTTTATCTGACCACATGGAATACCTACTAAAACTGTGCCACCGTGGTCGCTGTGTTATGCCTATAGCAGAGAATCCGCTAGAAGATTACTCGGGGCTAACTACTTTTAGGGTCGCCCATCCTATAAAGGTCCACTTATACGCTCTTTGGGATGAAAAGAATGAGAATTTAATTTCTATAAAGAAACTTAAAGATCTCATTAACTCTAAACTGGAGTCAGTTCCTTCTCAATATGAGGATCATTCTTTTCAGATTGAAGTGAGTGAAGTGAATGAAGATCTTCTTAAGGGCTAGAGGATTTAGACTATTGACCAACACCAATCAAATCAAGTTCTATAAATTTTTGAATGAGGCTTTCATTAACTTTGTTATTTAGTTTATGGGGAAGCTTGCTCATTAGGGCATTGAGCCCAGAGATAAAGTGGCCCGGTCTACTTAAGATTGTTTCAATGGCCTTCCACAACTCCTTTATGTTTTCATCCATCAGAAAGCTTTGTCCCGCTTGATTCTTAAGAATCTCTTTTCCCTTTTGGTCAAAGTAAATTGAACCTTTTAAAAAGAGGTGGTATTGAGTGCTGCTGTGCTTATCTGTGGAAAGTTCTTTCATGAAGAGACCCCTCTTGGTTTTTAAATTCTCCTTGAAGTCTATTCTAGGGGGCGTATGGAATGAAGTCCCCCTTGCTTTGGGGAACTTCGGTTTTTTCGAATCAAATTACGGTATTTGCCATTCTGGTGAGACACATAGGGCCAAACTCACGGCCTTCCAACGGTCTATTCCTTTATTAAACTTCTTACCCAATTCCATAAAGGCCTCTTCTTCATCTTCACTTAGAGAATCTTTAAGAGGGTAGAAGACATGGTACGCCTTCAAGATATTTGAAGTGTTGTAGGCACTAGAGGCCGATAGACCTGCTTCCCCTAAGTAGTAACTAACACAATTGGCATTGGCAGTGATTTCTTCACACGTTTTCATTACACGCCCCGCCCTCATGGTGCTGGTGAGAACTAATGGATTACTTAGATTGCCATTGTTACAACTTTCGTTACGATCATAGTAGTCACACACAGCTCCAAAGACTTCGGCTTTATTCCAAACATTGTTTTGAATAACGGTATTGCAGCTGGGGCCGAACTTCTTTTTCAGAGCGGATGTCATGAACTTATAATCGCCATAGCGCACATTCATACTGCGTGAGCCGATAAACTGGGTACTGTAGACAACTTCCTCTTCTTCATCATCATTAGGTTGAGTTACTGAAGAAGTATCTTGTCCATCAAAGTCGAGGTCTTTCTTTGTCTTTACCTGCATACAGGAAGTGAATAGACCCAAAATAATGATTATACGAATATAATTAAACATTTTTAGCTCCTACTCCGTCGATGGCCGTAACCGTACCAGCGTTATCCTTCTTAACTAAGCTTGGGTTATTTTCTGATGTTGACTCACAGTCAAGCATGGTGGCAATACTGCTGGCCACATGTCCAAAGGCCATTGTTGAACCACCTAGGAAATCAAGCCCTGCTGCTTCTCCCCATGAACCTTGATATCCACCACTTTTTCGTCCAGTACAGTTACCAAGGATAATATGATCTTTTACCATTCCCGATAATACTGTTGTATTTGTTCCCATCCAACCGTGGTCGGATCCAGAACCATTATATTTTGCACTACGGTTGAAGTCTCCAGAGAGTTGAATAACAGATTTATCAAATTCTCCAATGTCTTCAAGGAAGTTTTTAAATTCATTAAGACCAGCGGCAATGGCCTGATACATTTTTGAATAAAAGAACATACTTGTAAGAGAACCGTTATTGTGTCCATCATTAGTAAGTCCAATATTTTTAGATCCGATTTGTAGATTTCTTAAACTACTCCATTGTAGAGTCATAGCAGAAGTCAATTTATTTTGAATCAAGAACTCTGCAATAGTTAAAGTATGGGACATCCCATAGACATAAGTAGAGGCCTTGAGTGAGTTTTGTAAGTTAACTCCCCAGTCTGGCAAGTGGGTATCTCTTTGATTAATATTATTAATCTTATAATAGTTATCCGATAAACCATGAGACTGATTAAAGTTAAGGAATCCGTGGCTTTGAATACCTCCACCAAGTGAGTACTGACTGTCAGTGAAGCAAGCTTCTTCAAGAGCTCTATATTCTCCGTATCTGGTATCATACCAAGCTTTTAGATTTCCATATTCTTCTTTAAATACTTTTTTAGCATTGATGCGATTGGCGTAAGCATTTTTTAAAGGCACGTTATTCTTATGTGCATTTTGCTCCATTGATTTTAAAACTTGATCAAAAGCCGCTTCGATATCCGAGTCTTTCATAGTTGTCGGAGTAGCGCCACCATTTAACTTAAAGTTGGCAAGAAGGGTATTTAGGGGGTTTGAGTCACTCAGAGACACTGAAACTTGTGAAGACCCCGTAGGTGAAGAAAAACCATAGCTTGTACCACAGGCAACATTGGGTATAGGTCTTGAACTCTCTGAGCCCAATTGACCGTCAATACTCGTTCCCCCTGTATTAGGTCGGAAGTGACGAATTTGATTTCCACTATGTCCATCTACTCCAAGGTTATAGCCTCTGAACATAATCATATTCTTAAGCATCTCGGCCATTTTGACTCTTCCACCTGTCACTTGAGGAATATACTTGTCCCACATCATAGGCATATAGTATTGACCGAACTTCTTTTGTTGATACTTGAATTGATTATTTACAATCTGAGTCATCACCATTGGACTCTCAATAAATGGATCTGATGATCCATTTGGTCTCAAGGGAAGATCAAAGTACCAACGTGGAGGAGCTCCAGACATCATGATTCCAATATAATTCAAATTATTGGCGTCGAGCTCATCTTCAATACCATAGGTCCTTTTTACGATCGACTCGAGAAAGAGCGCGAATGGGCTCATTCTTAAAGCATTTGCACAAAGGGGGCCTGTCATTAGTGAGTTCTTTAAAAAATCACGTCTCGAATTATTTTTGCTCATTATTCAACCCCCAGTCCAGGTGCAACATATGCTTTTGAAGAGAAAATTCTCTTAAACATTTTTTCTAAACTTTGATGTTCCTTAAGTTCTTGTCCGAGTTTGATCACGAAGTTTCTGTAGTATCTTTCTTTATCAGTTAGCTCTGTTTCGGAAAGGATGTGATCAATATCGCCTACGTTGGCATCAACTCCAGTGAAGAACTGAAAGTATCTCTTCGCCGCACATACATATGGGGCATCTTGTTGTGCTAGCGCCGCCCCAAGTTCAGCAAAACCTTTTACTTCTTCATCAACAAGTGTTCCATCATGTGATCTGTAAAAAAGTTTTCCCCAAGGAGTTCTCTTGTAGAAATCAGCAGGAGAATTATCTGGCCATTGATCAACTGGACCATCATTTATTTTAGTTCCTCTAAATTTACTAACGTAGATCGCTCTTAGATCATTACGATCATTACCTGTTGTTGTTCCAAGTCCTATTGTTGAATAAACTTCTCTTGTCGCCCATGCAAAAGGGTCAATCGTTGAGTGGCATTGCATACAGGCCACCCCATTTCGGTAGGGAAGGTTACTTTCTGTTGGCGCAACATTTTCGATAGCATCATCGAGTCTAACTGCAGGAAGTTCTCTACAAAGAACTTGGCTAAAGAAGTTCTTACTCAGAGTTCTCATGGTCTTTTGTCCACCAGTTGTTCTATAGGGAAGGCGCTCTCCTGCATTGAGCATCAGGTATGATTGACTTCCTAGAATACCAGCACCAAAGTGTTCAAAAACGTTGAATTGTCCATTCATGGCCTGTTGTTGTCTTACTGGTCCACGATCGCGGTCTTCATATTCAGGTGAGTGAATATCGATCCCTTTGATTTGACCTCTCATGACATGCTGATTCTTTGGATGGTGAAAGGTTACATTGCTGAGGTAGCGTGTATTCGAATCTCGAATTGACTTGAGTGATTGATTTGTTGTTAAAATATAGCTATAGGGAATGTTTTCCCCAAAAAGGGCCTTCATCATATAATAAGCAGGTTGATTGGGGTCTTGAATGGCATCTAACCCATCAGCACCAAAACCTAAACTTGAAGTAAAATTTCGAGGTCCAAACCAAGATACATTGAAGTCATAGAATGTATTAAACACTTTCTGGGCCACTCCCATGTCATAAAACTTCTTATTCCCATTTTGAGTGAGTTTTGCTTGTCTAAAAAGAGAGATACAAGCATTGGCCCCTGTTCTTTCACCATTGGCAACTTCTTTAAAGATATTTAGGGCCGGATCTAGAGGCTCTCTCACCATTTGCTCATAACATCTTTTAAAAATAATTTTTTGTGCTTTGATAGAGTCTATACTCATTCCGATATCGGCTTGAGTTTCAGTATCTCCATCTTCGATGGTCTTTCCGTCATCATTCGATTGCAATCCATTTACATAAGCAATAAGGTCATTGTAGTCGGCCGTTGATATCGCGGGATAGCCGGCCTTAGGCATATTATTGATAGAGCTACTGCCATAGTTCTTCAATCTATAGATAAGTGAAGATTGGGCAACATCTCCCGGAGCAATGAAGCGAGAAGAGGCCCATTGCTCGTCCGTTGTTAAGGACTGAAAGTCCCCACTTGATGAACCGGAACCGTGACAACCCATACAGTTTCCATTAGTCAAAATGGTGCTAACATCACTGGCCGTAACAGCATGGGTATTAAGTAGGTATGGCCAAGAGTAATATAAGTGCTACTTTCACATTTCCCCCTAAAAAGTCTATGGGTTCTCATCGGTTTACTTGATCACATTTGTTAATTAATAAATAGATTATATTATCCGCCATAACTTTCATTGCTCTTATCCACAAGGTTTTATGTAATATCGGGCATTTAGGTTGTTGAGAGATGATCCTTTGCCATATTTGACTGCCTCTATTCTGAGCTATTTTCTGATTCTTTGCGATTTTAGATCGTATTTTCAGTGCCTTAATTGCCTCTTTAAAAATTTTTGTCGCCAGGTAAAATAAAGAACATTGTTACGAATTAACTATGTGAAATTTATATGACAAAAATTCAATTCAGTTATTTCTCTCTTCCGGGGCTTCTTATATTAGGACCACTAATCTTCGCAACTTCTTGCGGTAATCCTTTTTCCTTAGGGATTAAGAATCCAAAACACTTTAAATACTCAAGGGAAGAAGTTAAGCGGGCCATGATCCTCTCCATTTCCGCAAAACTTGAGAAGAAGTTTCATACCGATCAAAAGGCCAGTGAATTTAAAGAAATGGATGATGATCAATTGGATGATAAATCACGTCAAATTGATTTTCTACGAAGAATTAAAGAAAACGAATAAGGATAATTTTATGAATAGAAGAAAGTCATTTCTTATCAATCCAAGCTTTCAAATAAATGTCATTGGTAAGGTTGTTATACTGGCCTTAATCAATAACCTTATCTTTTTCACAGCAGTCAGGTACTTCTTCAAGGATCTGCAGAGTACTGCCCTAAAAATCGGTTTACCCAAAACTCATATCTTTTTCACTTTTATAGAATCTCAATATCACGATATGCTCTGGCTTATTTTAATTGCCAGTTTCTTAAGCTTCTGCTTAATTGTTGTCTTTGGCATTCTTATCTCTCATAAAATTGCAGGCCCTCTATATCGTTTATCGCAGGACTTAATGGCCATGAGTGATGGGGGTAATACTCGTGAAATTCTCTTTCGAAAGGGAGACTACTTCCAGGAACTTAAACAGTCTGTAAATGTCTTCATCAGTAAGAAAGTTGGAATTACACCTCAATCAGATTCTGGAGAATCAAAAGGCAATGAGTAATTCAATTTTTTTTGAGCTATTTTCTGAGCGTTATAAGAGTTTTATACCAGATTTTGATCAATTCTTAGATTCACTTGAACTAGAGCTCCCCATCGGCTTGCGCCTTAATTCGCAGCTCTGTGAGCTTGAATCTTTCCTGCTGCGTTTTCAATTAAGGCCAGATCAATTCCATCTCCCTATTGAAGGCCTTCCTTATTTGGAAGTCCAAAATGAAAAGTCCTACTGGGGTGGGGCACTCGAGCATCATCTAGGCTTTTACTATATTCAAGCGCTCAGCAGTTTACTTCCGTCCCTCGCTCTCGCTCCATGTAGCGAAGATCGAATCCTCGATATGTGTGCCGCTCCAGGAGGTAAGACTACTCATTTGGCCGAGCTTATGAACCAAGAGGGTTTAATCATTGCCAATGAGCCCCATCTCGGTCGTCGCCGTATCCTTAAGGCGTCTATGGCCCGTATGTCTGTTTCAAATACCATCGTGTGTGGCGAAGAAGGCCAGAATTTAGATTTTCCTGCACAGAGTTTCTCAAAGATTCTTCTCGACGGCCCTTGTTCTAGTGAAGGAACATTGAGAGTTCCCCACATACGGCCAGGTAAAAAGAGAGATCGCTCTTACTTAACTTATAATAAAGGCTTTAGGGAAGAGCTCCATCAAGTTCAAAGAGAACTCTTAGATCAGGCCTATGTACTTCTTCGTCCCGGAGGAACATTAGTCTACAGTACTTGTACCTATGATCCTCTCGAAAATGAAGCCCAAGTTAATCGGCTACTTCATAAGTTTGAAGATTTAGAACTTGTCTCCTTAGGCGTCGATTCTGCTTGGAATCAGTTCTTGTGTGATGGGATCACAAGCTACGCAGGCCATGCCTATAAACCAGAGCTCAGTCTAACGAAACGTGTTTATCCCCATCGTCTCAATTCAATAGGATTCTATGTTAGTAAATTTGTTAAACGAAGCCGATAAGAAAGAAGTTATCGACTACTGCCATCGTCGATATGCTCTTGAACCCCACGTGTGGCGAGATAAGCATCTGGTTAAAACTAAGGATGCCCTTTGGGTGATTAACTCAGAAATGCTAGATTTTGCTCAAAGTTCAAAGGTCGAGTTTGAATCCCTTGGGCTACGCTGTTTTTCTGGTGGAGAATTTCCTTATAAAATCACAGATGGATTTTATAAACTTTTTCAAAATAAGATAAAAAAAGGACGATTGCTGATTCAAGATGAAGGTTGGGTCCGTTCTCTTTTAAAAGGCGAATCTCTTACGCATAAAGAATGGGCCGAAGACCCTTTTGATGGCTATGTTCTTCTCTTTTATGGCCAACTCTTCTTTGGAATCGGATTAAAAAAGGGAGATCATTTGACCTCCCAGATTCCTAAATCATTTCGATCTCAGCTAGGTAAGAACTTAGAAATTCGCAATGAGTGATGTGGTGTACTGAAAATCAAAATTCTTATTTCCTGGTACGGGAAGGTTGTCATACTTACCAAGGTAGGTCCATTTAAGGGCCAGTAGAGAATTAAGGTTGTATTGAAAACTTGGTGCAAAGTTGATTTGCCAGTCACTTGGAGTGGTAAAGTTAGGAAGGTACTCAACCCAAAACTTAAGCTCTACATCTTCAGTTTTCTTTCTGGTAATGGCAGCATAGGCCCTACCTTGCATTTGATCGAGAGTTTTTCCAAGTAGTGACTTTTCACGACGGTGACGAGCACCCATTTCGAGAATACCATCAAGTTTATCGGTTCTTAGATAATGAAAAGAGCCACCAAGGTCAGTGTTGATGCGACTATC
This sequence comes from Bacteriovoracaceae bacterium, assembly GCA_041583335.1. Lineage (GTDB taxonomy): Bacteria > Bdellovibrionota > Bacteriovoracia > Bacteriovoracales > Bacteriovoracaceae. Next base: position 2,995 of record JBFHGF010000046.1, on the reverse strand, counting down.
GATCCCTGCAAACTCATCACCTTCATAAACGACACCAACAAAAGCCCCCATACGCTTTGAGAGCAGTCTTTCGTACTTTCCATTTACATCCCAGTTTCTTGAACTAAGAACATTCGTTGTTGTTCCGTACATATAGTGACCACCTAGAGTGAAGGTGTTCTTTTCGAAAATATATTTATTGGTGGTCTTGGCGTTATACACTTCAACTTCAGTGTTACCACCAGTTACAACCATGGATACCTCAGACTCATTTTTAAACTCGGCCTGCACCGATACACTAAAAATTAATCCCAATAATAAAGTGATAATACTCTTTCTAAGCACAAAGACCTCCAAGATGCTCAATCCTAAATAGATAAATTTTTTTAAGGTTATATTAACTGGGATTAATTCGGTCAATTATTCTGTTCTTGTTTGCGCTATGCGCATATTTAGTTCTTCCACATTTCATCATTTCTTTTACAATGGTTTTAAAGAGGTATTGATGGCAAACTTACTGGTTGTAGACGACGACAAAGATATGTGTGATGTCGTAAGCGATTTCTTAGAAAATTTTTTTGAAAATATCGAATTGGCCCATACTGTTCCAGAGGCCATAGGTAAGATCAAAACTTCGCAATTTAATTTAGTTATTGTTGATCTCAACTTAGTATCGGGTAGTGGACTATCGGTGATCAAGTATTCACGACGTTCCGATTCCCCAAATTTTAGAACACCTATCTTGGTGGTAAGTGGTGAGCTCGCTTTTAATTGTGAAGACTATCCCTTAACCCAATTTTTAAGTAAGCCATTTGATCAAGAGACTCTTCTTGAAAAAATACGGGCCTTTAAAGGGCCAAAAAAGACTGATGGAACAGGGCCTTCTGACTCCTCGGAGACACATCCTCAATTACTGAAACTTCTCAAAGGTTCCCGCTAAATTTTTGAAGACCGCTGAAGAGGTTAGGGGGTGCACTGAAATTCGTAAACCCTTACGTTTCGATTAAACTTATAATCGTATTTCAGAGTTACAAAGTCCGTTTGAGAATTATATTTTCTGAGGATTTTTTTCTTTAGTTTTTTCTTTTCACAATAGTCACGTATATGACCTATTAATTTATTCTCAAGCACTCGATTCATGGCATCGGTTTCAGCAATAATGTAGTGGGCCCTAGCAAAATTAACGGCCCCAGTTCCATCAATAATTTCTTGGTCAACCTCAAAGGTTTTCTTTTCCTTGTCCTGATGAGCACAACCGGTGAAAAAGAAGACGGGAAGGATTAAAGAGAGGGCAATCGTTCTTATCATATATTTCCTAAATTTTAAGATGAGCTAGGTTAATACTACCACGAATGATAGCTTCTGCTACAATTGTAGAGGATAATTATCTTAGCCTAGGAATTGATTTTGAAAAAACTTGTTTTTCTCAGCTCTCTCCACAATGCGCAGCAAAGGGGAGGAGCCTACTTAAGAGTAAACTCAATGGTTAAGGTTTTTCAACATTGGGGCCTAGAGGTATCCCTTCTTTATCAAGAACAGTTTGAAGTAAAAGGGCGTTTCCAAAAACTGATGGCATCACTCCAGTTTGGTAAGGAAGTGGTGGCCCTCTTTTCCAAGGCCCGTGTCGATATACCTTCTTGTGACTTCCTTGTTTTGGATAACCTTCGCTATTTTCATTGGGACCTTCATTTCTTGGATGAGTCTAAGAAGCCAACTATTATATATAATGCCCACAATTTAGAATTTGAAAATTTCTTTGGAAAAATTCCTGGCCCAAATCGAGACAAGTTCTCTGAATATGAGGCCCGAATTGTGGATAGAAGTGATTTAATCTTGGTTTGTAGTACAAGGGAAAAGGAGATTCTACAAAAACTCAATCCCGATCTCAATAATAAAGTCTTTGTTTTTCCCAATCTGGTAGATGCTGACCAATATAAGATTTCTTCGGATAAAAAGTGGATAACCTTCCTTGGCTCTTTAGACTACTTTCCTAATATTCAGGCCATCGAGTTTATTGGTAGTGATTTTATTAAGTACCTGCCTGCGAACTTAAGGGATAAGATTGTCATTGCTGGACGTAATCCCACAGAGAAGGTTAAACGTATCTGTAAAGAGCAAAATTTACAGCTCAGGGAGAATTTAAGTGATGACGAAATCACTGAACTTTTGGCCACGACGAAGGTGAGTCTCGTCCCTTTAGTTTCTGGTTCTGGGACACGGTTAAAGATTATAGAATCTCTCTTCTCTCATGCGATGGTTCTCTCTACAGAAATGGGGGCCGAAGGGGTAGAGCATGGGGGTCTTGCTATTGCTGAATTAGATGATTTTTCTCAGGAATGCATTCGTCTTTATAATACTATGGATAACTTCTCTTCTTTGTGTCCCGATTCCCTATACCTTAAGTATTTAGAATCCTATGATTGCCATGCTTGGGCCGCTATTCATCGCGATAAATTTAAAGAAATCCTCACCATTTAATTACCTGTTGGCCCTACAATAATGTAAACAAATCTTCATATCATTTTTAGAATTTTACTTAGATTTTGTCCTAAAATACCGAAGAGGAGTTTGCTAGGTTTTCCCCAGCTTGTGATTTTTGCTTTAGAGCGATACGAATGAAAGGATAGATACTAATAGTGCTACAGAATCAATTCTACTTTTTTAAAAGTACCCTTTTGAATTCAGATCTCTTTTGGATTTATCCAACTGTATTCTTCTCTTGTATTGCGGGCTTTTCTCTTTTACTTTTTTCTAAGGGGACTTCGGCCGGATTTTTACGTAAACTCTTTTACGTACCGGCCAGAAAGTCGACGACAAATGCAGTACAGCTAGGTGGTCTCCCTTTGAGTTTAGGTATCCTCTCTGGAGTTCTCCTTTTTTTCTTTCACCCACACTTTGAATCGATTTTTTCTGTTTTAGATAGTTATTCACTCAAATATTGGTCTCTCTGTGCATTCATTGTTATTGGATATGGCTATTTAGATGATCGCTTTGAATTGCGTCCCATTGTTAAGTT